>NZ_CEZPJD010000040.1:7821-22256 GCF_983059655.1 Okeania sp. | reverse complement strand
TCCCCCGCTCCCCTACTCCTTAAAAAAGACTTTTTCAGCAAGCCCTAATTATTTTGGTTATGGAGCATGAGAGTGGGAGCATCTTGCTCCCTTAATAGGTCATAGGTGTTGAGCATTCCCATCTATACTAAAGTCTGAAGTTAAATTTGCAGCACAGAATAAATTTGTAAGTTTGATAAGTAAAGAGAATGTCCTAATAGTAATGGCAACTGCCATAATATTTCTAAAATTACTATGTAGGTCTACCAAATCTTTTAGTTGGGTTGACAAAGTAAACCCAACCTACTATTTATATTATTCGTGGATTGAACCGTCTGGCATTGTTGCACCTGTGAGGTTTGCTTTAGTATCACCTTCACCAAAGTTTGTACCAGTTATATTTGCTTCTTTTAAGTTTGCTTTTTCTAAATTGGAATTAATCAAAATCGCCCCACGTAAGTCTGCTAAAGTTAGCTTAGCATTACTCAAATTGGTATGACTCAAATTTGTACCACAAAGATTTGCTTCACTTAAATTAACACCAGTAAGTGTGTGATTATGAGACAAAGATAAGCTGACTAAATTGGCACCAGTTAGGTTGGCAGCACAAAGGTTAACTTGATTAAAATTTTGTACATTTTTTAGGTCAGTTTGACTAAGGTTTGCTGCTGTTAAATTAACATCATATAAATTGGCATGAGCAAAATTTGTTTGACTAAGATTTGCTGCTGTTAGATTAACACCATGTAATTTAGCAAAGACAAAACTTGTTTGATTAAGAGCTGCTAATTTTAGTTCTGCACCTTTTATAGATGCTTCACTCAAATTAGCTTGATGGAGATTTGCCTCAACAAATTTTGTGTTATCTAAATTTGCTTTCATTAACTGAGCATTACTTAAATTTGCATCACTTAAATCGGAGTTATTTAGATTAGTTGAATTCAAATTTGCTCCCTGTAAGTTTGCTCCTCTTAAGTGTACATGACTCAAGTCACAGCCAGCTAGATTTACTTCTGGCAATGAAGCACCAGGAGCAATAAAATAAACACCTAATTTAGTAAAATTCAAACCTTTTGGAAAAACAGTTGCTTCGCTACAAAGTCCTTGATTCATTTTAACCATTTGCATAGTTGCTCCTTCAAAATTTGCATTTAATAAATTAACTTTACTTAAATTAGCTTGACTCAAATCTGCATTAGCAAAATTTGCATTTCTCAAATTTAATCTGCTCAAATTTGCTTTTCTGAGATTTGAACTACTGAAGTTTGTATTATTTGACAGTATAGAGTTACTCAAATTAACTCCCCTTAAGTTAGCTTCAGTAAAATTTGCAGACTCTAAATTAGTCTCGTTAAAATTCACATTTATAAACTTTGCTTTTTCTAGTTTAGTATGATAAAGGTTTGCTTTATTCAAGTTGCTATTAATGAACTTAGCTTGACTTAGATTTGCTGAACACAACTTAATTTCAGAAAGGTAAGCATCTCGGAATTTTGCTCCTGTTAAATTAACTGAGTTTAATTCTACACGACTCAAATTTGCACCCTTAAAATTAGCATTACTCAAATTTAATTTTGAACCACTAAAAGACTTCCCACTCAAATCTGCACCAGACAAATTAATCCCAGTAAAATCTCGTTCTCCTTCACTATATCTACGCAAAAATTCCTCAGCACTAACCACAGATTCTTGAGTTTCTTCTTCCTCCTCTTCTTCATCTACCATCATCGAAATATCTTGAAATTCCACTTCATTCTCATCAACAACTCCATGTAAATATTCCACTTCTTCTTCCTCCCCCTCATCTTCACCTACCACCATCGAAAAATCCCTAAATTTCATTTCACTTTCATAAATAACTCCAGGCAAATATTCCACCTCATCCAAACTTTTCACATTTGCTGCAAATCTACGATTAATTTCTGCTTCCTCCAAACCTTCACCATCATCAAAACGGTTAATTAATCCCTGAATAATTTCTGAATAACTCGTCAAAATTCCCACTTCTCGTTCCAAACTTTCCTCGCCAGAAGCTAAAAAATTATGACTCCCCACAAAAGCAAACTTCTCATCACACACCAAAAAATTTTCGTGAGTTCCTAACAACTTCAACCGAAATATACCAGGATAACTTTCTTCTAAATCTTGTAAATCTCCTAAAGCATTATATTTCCAACCTTTGCCAATATTCGAGCGATCGCCTAAATATCCCCAACCAATATCTATCTGACAATTGCGGTTTAAACAATCCTTGAGTTTCTGAAGCAAATGTTCATCAATACTATTACAATTTAACCAAGGGCAAACAATAATTAATCGTTCTTGAACTGTTTCTAATGCTTTGATTAATACACCACGACTATCAGTACGGTCAAATACTAATTGATTTTGATATTCTTCAGTTTTTTGCCAATTATCCGGAAATTTATCTTGAGTTTCCGTAGTTGATTTTATAGAATTATTTAAAGCCAATAATTCATCTAAACGTAGAGTTAAAGCAACAAAATTTTCCTGCAAGTTTTCGATATATTGTATTTCCGGTCGATGATGAAAATTTTCTATTTGCTCGTCTAAAGTATGTTTCAGCTTGACAACATATTTTTTGAGAGTAATTTGTTGTTTTTCTAGTTGTGAAACCTTGGCAACTAGAGCAGATAAATTTGATTCTAAGTCAGACATAATTACAGCAGTTTTCTAGTGGATGAGGTACAAAGTTTGATTGCTCTAGGCAACAAACAACAGCTCATCTGGCAACAGGAAATATAGGAATAAATAGTCTTATAACTGTACCTCACTATCCTCAAAAATTCTGTAACTTGTAGAGACATTAGCACATTTATTGTACAACATTATAAGTAAGTATTCAGCAGTCAGCTATCAGCTATCAGCTATTAGCTTTATTACCTTTAAAGGAGAAAAAAGCAATTTTATCAAAGCTTCAGAGTACGAATATCTGGTTGAAAATGTAGTAGAAATTAAATGAATGCTTGCTTTATTAATTAGACATCTCTAATTCACACATCAAACGTAAGCATTCAGCTATTAGCAGTCAGCTATCAGCAACAAGACTCTATCTTATGGGACAGTATTTAAATTAACAACTTACTTTAAGGGAAAGGGAGGCAACTTTTGTGGTAAAACAATTAATCAAGCTTTTATCGTCAACTAAAAGCAATAGCTGATAGCTGATGGCTGACCGCTGAATGCTTACCATCAAACCTTGTAAGGACGTTCCATGGAACGTCTCTACTGTGGTCTACCCAAATGAAAACCGCTGTAAGAAAGATGTTTATAAAGCATAGCTTTTCAAAGAGAGGTAATTATCAATTATCCATTATTAACGCTTCGCTTTAAACTTCGGAGTAAATTTTTTAATCTAGTTAAATTAACTTCCTTATTACCATAACGCCATCCTACATAAGCTTGAGAAATTTCTTCAATTATTTCTACTTCATTGATAGAATGATATTCCTTAATAGCTTTAGTATATTCAAAAGGTGTCTGAAAACGATGTTTAACTAATCCCTTACTAGCCATCAAATTCAACATTTGTTGATATATACTCTCCACTGGAGATAACTTAGCTAACCATTGACCATAACGCCATCCTCGCCAAAATATATACAGTAACCAACCCAAGAAAGCTAAAGCAGTAGCTAAAATTAAACCAGTAAATATCCCTTGCCAACCTTGAGAAAACAGGGCAAAAAACCAACTAATAATTCCCAATACCCAACGGAATATTCCACCAATAAATCTCTCTAAAAAACCAGTTACAGGAGAAGGCAACCAACCAGCTACCCACTGCCAAAAACTCATTAATGCACTAAAAGTTTGATTCTTCTCAATAGAAGGAGGAGTTAAAGGCATTCCTGGAATAGGATTAAAAGCAAACCATCCATACTCAGGAAAATATACCTCCGTCATCATATAAGCATTTGTATTTTTAACCACATATAAACCAGTAAAAGGATTAAATTCTCCTGGTGAATAACCCGCTACTAATCTTGCCGGAATGCCAATAGAACGTAACATTATTGTCAAGACAGTAGAAAAATGGTCGCCATAACCGCCGATAACTTTTTCTCCTTCTGGGCTATTTTGATAACCAAATAAAAAAGCCGATACTAAATCTTCACCTTCAGCAAAAAATGGAGGTTCTTTTTGTAGTTTATAATTAGGATTTTGTTTGAGATATTGAGCTAAATAAAGTGCTTTTTCATAAGGTGAATTAATGGGATTACTTGATTTAGCAACTTTATTTTTGTTCGCTAATATCTCCTCTGTTCTTTGTCTGACTTTTTCTGCTATTTCTGGAGGAATTTGTAAATAATACTTGCTGATACTTTCTGGATAATTTGTACCTGCTTCATTTAAAATAGTACGGTCCCTATAAGGAACATCAGAAATTACTGTGTATGTTAAACCTTCCCGTAGTTCAAGAGGAGAACGTAAATTACCATCAGGATCTATGGCAATTTTTTCTGTGGGAAAATATACTTCCCTTGCTTGATATAAAGCCGGAATTAAATTCGGCAACTGAGAAACAATTGTGTAGCTTTGAATGACTTCTCTAGTTTCATTTGTATATCTATTCCTCGGCCAATTAACATAAAATTGGTAAGACCAACGAGGGCGATTTAAAGTAAAAGAATTATCATTCCGAGAAATTTCCCAACCTTCACCTGTATACTTATCAAAAGCTAAAACTCGCCAAAAACCTTCAGCTTGCGACCTCACCCGCATAACTACTTGAGGTTCTAATTGCCCACGTAAATTTTGGTTGATTTTAGTATTAAATCCATAATAATAAGTAGAATCTAAAGTCCCTGGGCCTGATTCTTGATTAGTTCCACTTCCTCCACCAGAATCATCTCCATCCCCTCTACCTTGACTAATATAACCAGGGTTTGTAATTGTCCGTCCATCAAAATTTTCTACATCAAAATTAATTGGGGCACTAACAGGAAAAGTTCGTACTTGATAACCAGGTAATCTAGGTAAAAGAGCAAAAATTCCTAGACCTAATCCAATAATTACTAATAATAATACTGTTAATCGCTTGGGAGATAAAGTAGCTTTGAATAAAGATATTTTCTTCTGCTTTTTCTTGACTTCTGATGTTTTACCTAAAATTATGGACTCTAAACCTAACCTAGACCTATAATCTAAAATCAGGCAAGGAATAGCGATCGCGATAAACAACAGTAACACCGGGCCATAAGTTAAAGTTTGACTGATAGTACCTGCGACTCCTAACAAAATTAGCCCAATAGTCATCGAATAACCTAAGTCTTTCCGTCTGGGCAAGTCAAAGCTATGTAATACCTGAAGTTGAATCAATAATTCCGCCAATACCAGTCGCGTATCGCTCAACTCAGTAACTAATCTACTCAAAAAAGCAGCTAACGCTAATAACATTCCAATCGCCAAACAAAATTTAGCTGGTATGTTTCGTTTGTAGCGGTTATACCAACTCCAAATTGCTCCTACAATACTTAATGGAGCAGCCCAAACAGTTAAAGGAAGTTCGTTTGTTGCTACTCCGGCGGCCACATCAACTGCAATAATGCCTACTATGACTAACGCCTGCACCATGACTCGCAATAGAATAGAATCTTCAGGAACAGGTTTAGGAGATGTTTCTATCTGTCGCCACAGAGGTCCTAATAGAGGAAGATTTCGCAGTTCCCAACCAGAAAAATTAGACATAATTTTTGGTAGATGCTTTTCAACAATTAATAATTAATAATTAATAATTACCTCTTCTTTAAAAGGAGAAGATTGGCGAACAGGAAAATTTTTATTTATTATCCCTTTAAAAAGGGAGGTTGTAAACCACAGTTTTTCGGTAATAAAAATTGTAAGAATTTGAAAGCATAGGCACGTCATACCGTTTCACTAAAGTCAGAACCGAATGGATTAATTATCCACTATTAATTATCCAGTACCCTGGGTTAACTTTCCTTGAGGCGAACAACAAATTTTAAAGATTGCTCCCAGTTGAGGAATTTAATAATTAGCTGATATGTTTGATCTGGTTGTGGGTCAAATAACTCTACACATAGAGTACCTGCATCTGAACGTTGAGCAGTTGCTTCAACTCCTCTTCCTTGAAGTTCGAAACTAGCCGCTTCAGGTAGTTGACCTTTAATTCTCAAACAACCAGAAGAACGATCTTCAGGAATATAATATCTAGCTTCAATAGTAAGACACCCTAGAGCGGTTTGCCAATCTCTTTTGATTACCGACTGATTTAAATGACAAGTCAAACTTAAGGATGAGATAATTTCTTGGGCAGCGAGTAAAGACAACAACATCTGTTGTTTTTGAGTTGCAGTGTTATAAGCAGTAATATGATTGGAAATCAATTCTCCATCACGGGTTCCACCTACAAGTACTAAACCAGCTAGGTCATTTAAAGATTGAGATTGGTTTGGGAACAAACTATCTACTGCTCTAACCAATTTACTACCGGGGAGTAAATCAGATGGTACTAAATCCTGACAAGATTCTAAAAGTTGAGCAAAGACAGTCTCCGTTAAGGGTATATTTAACTTGCCCCACTTAATATTTTTCATCTGTGATGCCCACAAATTAATAGGGGAAAACCAGTTATTTAACTCTACGTCTGGATATTCAGCATCATAGTTTACCAGATTATTTTCCCAAGGGAATCGTGGGGGTTTAGATTCAATCTTAGTTCTCAGTCGTTTTTGTAATACAGTCTCGAAACGATTATACACGGTTGGTACTTCTCCGGGTGTAAGTGGCTGACTTTCGTGTTCGTAGGGATAGTCAATTTCTTCAGAATCAAGTGGGTCTAATTCTTCCCACTCTAACTCTTGCACCCTGATTTCTTTTTTTCCATTTTCAATATTGTTTTGATTTTCCGCTACGTTTGATACTTCTTTAGAATTTGGCCCTAATAACCAGTCAAAGAAATTATCCTCAAAAGTTTCCACTTGTTTGTTCGTTTCGTTATTCATCAGTTGACGCACTCGCTCCGGAATTTGAATGATTTCGTAATTCCCAGGCAAGTTCGAGTAACTTATGCCACTTCTTCTTTACCTGGTTTACTTTACGACCTAAAGTCTTGGCAATCGCTTCGTCAGAAAGACCTTTATGCTTCAAATCTAGCAAATTTTTTTGTTCTGCGTCAATTTGGTCATGTAGAGTTGCCCATTCTGTCGGGGTTAAGCCTAAATTATGCTCTAAGTCTGCTCCTAACCATTGATGAACTAATTCCCAACTATGTCCCATAGAAAATTTTAGCAAATGGTACTTAAAACGCTGCTGTAAATAATCCCTTTGTCTGGGAGTAAGATTTAATATAGATTCTATTTCCCCAGTTGATAAGTCTTGTAAACGCAGTGCAAAGTAGTCTGCACAGTCTTGCTGCCCACGTTCCTCTAGATAAGTCATTAGCTCTTCTATTACCACCTGACGCAGAGAAGCAATATCATCACCTGTATCCTGTTGTGCGGCCATTGCTTCCCGTACTTGTTGCATAGACCCATCATTCCATGTCTTATCTGAGTCAGTAGTTGTTCCTTCTGCTGCTTGGTCAATATCTACAGATGTTTCCTTTGGTTGTTGATGAGAAAATGTTTGAGCACGCAGAATAATCAATTGTTGACTACGACCACCAGATAAAGGTATACGTCTTTTACCATAACGCTCTGTGAAAGCCATGTACTCGGCGAGTTCTAATAATGTATGGGGAGTGTACATTACTGGTAGCTCAGTTTCTCGTCGAAAAGCATTTAAAGCTTCCAGATAAAATTGTTGTAAAAAGTCCTCGATCAGATTTAATCTTGCCTGATAACTTGATTGTATTTGAGGAGGAGTGATATACCTATAAACAATCGCACTTAGACTGCTATGTAAATGTATTCTTCCTTCTCTAGAACCAAGCTTATAGTAATGTAGACATTGTCTCAGGCGATGTTGAGCTAGATTCTTTGCCCACTTACTTATTTCCCCGGAAGCTTGAATTCTTTTGCTTTCCATGCAAATTCTTTCTACTTCCTGTTTAATACGCTCTGCTACTGATTGGCAATTTTGCTTTGATGCACCAGTAGACTGCTGAAATTCATCTAGCAAGAGCTTTAAATTTTCTTCGCCAACTTGGCAGATTTCCCCCATCATTGTATTTATAAATTAACTACTAATTTTTTTTTCGATTCATTACATATACACCCTGATTTCATAAAATTTCTGAAAAGACTAGATAGTAAATTATGGACTTAGATAAACAAATCCAAGCACTCATTAGAAATTCACCTCAAAATGGAAATACAGCAGAAGTTGTTGAAGCAATTACACCTGCCTTGAAACTTTTAGCTCAACAATTACAACATTTAGAGTACTATATTTTGCAAACTGACTCGCAAAATTGGGTTTTGACTACCCTCGGTCATCGTAATAAATCTGAATTAGAAAAACGTGTTATTTATGCTTTTCCTACTCTAAAAGATGCTTCATCTTCTATTGTAGAGGCTAATGTAGTTGCTACACCTGTACCCGTTGTTCATATACTTTTCCAAATGATAGCAATTGAACCTTTAGATAGCCTTGTCTTTTTTGAAACACCTGGTAATTTGACAACGGCTACAGAAGTTAAGAGAGAGGATGTCCAAAAGCTGATAAATATATATCTAAAACAGTATCAGGCATCCTCTGATTCCAACTCTAGCAAAATTCCTCCAGATATTGCTTAAGATGTTGAGATATTCTCTAAGTTGGTCTGATATTAATTAATAGTTCAACTACCTCAAGTAGATAGAGAAAATAGAATTTGACACAGCAAAGTTGAGCTTCATTTGAAGACAGATTAGATTGCTATAAAAAGGTTAATAGATCTGCATTAATTAATCGTCTTTGTTAAGTTTTATCCTACTCCTAGTACCGCTATGCAGAAGTCAAAATATCAAAATTCAATCATTTTTGATTGGTAAGGCTTTTGAGATTTTGTAACTTGTTAGTTATTTCTGCCATCCTGCACTAGTATTAATTAACTCTTACTAACTTATTGGAAAATACTAAAAGTTAATACAGCCGACTTAAAACATAGTCAGTAAGATTAATTAGAGCTTGACGAGAATCACAATCTGGCAAAGATTGTAAATGTTCAACACCCATTTTTGCGTATTTAGTAGCTAATTCCTGAGATTTTTCAATACCGTGACTGTCTTTAATCAATTGAATTGCCTCTTCTAGATCCCCATCTTGGGCTAATTCTCTTTCGATTAGTTTTTCTAAAGTTGGCTTTTCTGCCAATGCATATAACGTAGGTGCTGTTAAGTGGCCACTTTTCAGGTCTGAACAAGCAGGTTTTCCTAGAGATTCTGTTACACTGGTAAAATCTAGTATGTCATCTACTATCTGAAATGCCAAACCTACATATCGGCCATAGTAGTACATATCCTGGGCTAGTTCTGGCGAGGCACCACTAAGAGTAGCTGCAGCTTTAGAACTATTAGCAATAAGAGAGGCTGTTTTATAGTAGCTCTTTTCTAAGTAAGCATCTATAGATAAGTCAGTATCAAATTTATGTAGTCCTTGCTGAATTTCTCCTTCTGCAAGATCCATAATTACTTCTGAAAGTAGTTTAACTACTTCTAGATTATCTAGATTGGCCAAATACCAAGATGATTGAGCAAAGAGAAAATCTCCGGCCAGTACTGCAACACGATTGGTGAATAAGCTATGAACAGTGGGGACACCTCGGCGAATTTCTGATTCGTCTACTACATCGTCGTGAACTAAGCTAGCAGTGTGGATCATTTCTGTGATTTCTGCTAAACGACGATGTTTAGGACTAATTTCCTGATTTGGCATGGTAGTCCGTGAAATTAAAAAGACTATAGCTGGCCTCACCCGCTTTCCTTGAACTCGGAATAGGTGTTCTGCTGCAGCGTATAGGATTGGGTGACGAGCACCTACTAATTGTTTTAAGTTATCTGTTAGCAGTTTTAGGTCTGCTTCTACTGGTGAAAATAAGAGAGTTGAAGTGGTCATGGATTAGCCAATCAAGCTACAAGTTAACAAAATTTTACATATTATATTCTTATTCTAAGCCAACCACCCTTCATATAGGTAAATAGTTCATTAATGGATAATGGATAATGAATAATGGATAATTATCTCGGGTTTTAACCGTTACGGAATTGAATATCAGGAAATCTGATTTCTTCTCTTGGTCTCATTGATATGGCTTTGAGACCTTACCATCCCACCCTACGGGAAGCTCCGCTTTACATGTTGCGTAGCAAAACGACCGCTGTCTTAGTCTCATGGATATGGCTTCGAGACTTCGCCATCCTACCCTCCGGGAAGCTACGCTTTTTGCTAGGTCATGCTACGCAAACATGTCGGCGACAGCCGTTAACTTAGTTATGCCTAGCAAAACGACCGCTTTTTTCTACTTAAAAGGAGATAATTTAAACCTTTGGGGATTAATTATCAATTATCCATTATAAATCGAATATATAAAAATATATTTTTATTTTTTGATACTTAATAGTTAAATGTCAATCAAATTCAGTTTTTATGGTAGATTGTATCTAATTGTTAAGTAACTCTCAAAATTTTATATACAAATAGTATTTACTGTGTTACTTTAATATTAGGAATTGTAAGAATTCAATTATTCAAAGTCGATCGCCTTCATAGGTTAATACTAGGTTATCCTGTAAGGAACTAGATTGAATTTATAGATTTATCTCTCAACTTACCTAGTTATCAAAATTGGCTAGGATTTATAGTAGAGCAAAATTTTTCACAATTATAAGGTTGACTTAGTCTGCTGTGAAGGCTTATTGTAAAAAGAGACAATAGTCGTATTTTGAATTTAAAAAGTAAATAAACTCAAAATTTATCAATAGTTAAAAGTTATCTATTGGTGAAGAGAATAGTCAAAAACTTCTGAGCTGGGATACATATAATTTAGTTATCATCATTTTCGATCTAAATTAACTTGAAAGTTTTTGCTATGTAGACTATATTGATCGAGCTATCAGGAACTCTATCTAATTGAAGATAACTTAATAGGTGCATAGTCTTTGTGAGATATATTTGCCATTGACTAAAATGCAGAAATCAAGTTAACTTAAGCTTCCAAAAATCTATTGGTTATTAGTTATTAAAACATAGTCCCAGGTTAATACTTTAGATCGATATATTGTTTAATGAAGCAATGAAATTGCTAAAAACTATGTTCGATTGATAGTATTCCAGGTTGCGAATATTACTCAGTAATTATCAACAATTTAGAATCTGAATAACCTCTTCTCTAAAAATATATCTGGTATCTAAGTTTAGAGACTACCTAAGCAGAAGGCAACTTAAAAAAAAGTTCAAATATTTTGAACTGAAAAATCAAAAAATCTGCTACTTGGCATTACTATTTAATGCTACAACCTTATAAATACAAAGAGTGCAAGACTTTATTGATGAATTTCTTTTGCTCTAAAAATAAATTAAATTAAAGAATAATAGTTGTTCTTAGTATTGATTTCAATTAATTACTAAGTAAATAATACTTAATTAATCTTTAATTACTTAGCTTTTTAGCTGAGAAATACTTACACCTAAAACTCTCCTCACCATCGAAAAAAACAATGAACTACAATCACATTCCTGTAATTATTCCCATTCTAGCAACTGGTTATGTATTTACTGTATATTTACTACTAACGCTAGCCCAAAGAGGTGCAAAAATCACAAGAAATAAATCTTGGCAACAAAGTATTGCTAACTCAAGAACTAATTTACATTAGTAAAAAGTAGCAGATAATATTATAGCTCTATATTAACTATAAATTATCTGCTACTTAAGATTAATTTAAGTATTCAATAAATTTTAAAGTAAATAATAGAGCATTTTAGTTTATATCTTGAAATATTGAACATAAATATCTATGCTATGGAAACATTACTGTCTATAACAGTAGATAAAGAAACCGATTGTACAATTGGTTTATAACCAAGCCATTGTAATGATAATTCAGCAAATTTTTGAGGAGAACCGGTAACTACAAACTTTGTTGGTTTTGCTTTCTCATAGTTTTGCAAATTCATAATTTCTAGCTTTTCAGCAGCTACTTTAACTAGAGATACAGCAGGGTCTACAAAATGAACATTTCTAGGTATAAATGAACGCAATATTGGTTCTAAATAGGGATAGTGAGTACAACCATAAACTAATGTGTCAATTTTTTGTTGTATTAATGGCATCAAATACTCTTCTGCTATCTGATATGTGTAAGGATTATGTAGTTGATTTTGCTCTATTAAAGGTACGAAATATGGACAGCCTACTTGCCAAACTTTAGCAGAAGCATTTGCCTCTAGAATTGCTCTACGATAGGCATTACTAGCAGCAGTTATAGGGGTAGCAATTACACCTATTCTTCTTCCTAATTGTACTGCAGCATTAGCCCCTGGTAAAATTAATCCTAGGACCGGAATATCAAATTTAGATTTAATTTCTTCTAAAGCAAGAGCTGAACTGGTATTACAGGCCATTAATACCATTTTCACTTCTCTTTTGATTAGCCACTCTACAATTTCATCTACAAACTGCACAATTTCTGTGCTAGTTCTTGTGCCATAAGGTAATCTTGCTGTATCTCCAAAGTAAAGAATAGATTCACTAGGTAACTGTCTATATAGCTCTCTCAGAACAGTTAGACCTCCTATGCCACTATCAAAAATACCTATTCTTTTTTGTCTAGTTTCAACGACCATTCTTGAGAGTATGAAAATATTATTCTAACCAAATAGATATAACTATAAATGTATCGGTTCAATAATTGATAATTGATAATTGATAATTGATAATTGATAATTACCAAAAAATGAGGTATAAGCCTCTCCTTTTAAGGGGATGAAAAAATGTTCAGTTCAGTATTTCAAGCCTCCGACTAAAGCCAGAGGTACTGATAACTGATAACTGAAATGACCTCTCCCTAAAACAGAATTGATTGAAGAAAGGGAAAATTAATTCATTGTTTCTCCACAGCGAGTGAGAGGAATTTTACCTTAATTATTCGGTAAAAAAAATTGTAGTTGCCGAATATATTTTGGTTATTGCTACTAAGTAATATAGGTTAACACTATATAGCAATGTAATGTAAAAATATCCTTGTAGTGCAAAAAATTTATTATTAAGATTAAGCTTTAGACGCTACAGTTCAAAAATCACATTTCATTGCTACATATAGTATTATTATTGTCAGTTTAAGCTTCGTTGTAGAGAGCTAAAGTGACAGCTCCCGTTGCTAAACTCTTGCGAGCTATAGCGCGGGCTTCTCGTTGACTCCCGGCAACCCGTCGGACATTTCACGTTCGCACAGCGTCTCCGCAGGAGAAATTTTGGTTTTACTTCCCCGTGCTGCCTCACCGGAGAAGGAAATAGGGATTAATTTCTCGCTCTACCTAGGTTCGTTGAAAGTTTTACATACAATCAAGCTGTACTTTAGAATACACAATTCCTTAGTAAAATCTTGTACCTTCATAGGTGGCGGTTAGCTCTTGAAATGACTTTACCTACATCATTATATTTTACCAGCATTTTGCCCACCATTCATCCCGTCGCTAATCCGGAAGGATATAGCGCGGGGCTTCTGGCTATTGGTGCTAACCAACAAACTCTAATCGAGCTGGCTTTTCTGCCGGTGCTTCTGTACCTTTGAGATAAGCTAATACTGTATCTGCATCAGATGTCTCAAATGGATCGTCGCCATAGTTGTCGCTAAAACCTTCTTCAACGAACATTTTTTCGATTTTACAGTCATTGACAACCATTGCATAGCGCCAGGAGCGCATACCAAAGCCAATATTGGACTTATCGACTAACATTCCCATTTTGCGAGAGAATTCTCCGTTGCCATCTGGTAATAGGAATACATTTTTGGCGTTTTGCTGTTTACCCCATTGGAACATTACGAAGGCATCGTTTACTGATAGACAAATAATTTCGCCTATTCCTTGTGCTTTGAATTCATCGTATAGTTCTTCGTAGCGAGGTAAGTGAGTAGATGAGCAAGTTGGTGTGAATGCTCCAGGTAATGCAAATAATACTACACGCTTGCCACCAAATATTTCTTGGGTAGTTTTGTCTTGCCAACGATAAGGGTTAGGTCCATCAACAGATTCATCACGGACACGGGTTTTGAATACTACATCAGGAACGCGCTCAATAACCATAACTTAACCTCAGAATGATTTAGTAACTTAGCAATTCAATTTGTATCAGCTTTATACTGCTGTAATTAAGAATAATTCTTATTTAAGAATTTGTCAACGGTATTAAAGAAAAAATTTTATTTTTGAGGTTTGCTTGTGAATGTGTTGCAAAATTATAGCTCTACGCGCTAGTGTCGCTACGCGGAAGTCAAAATTCAAAATTCAAAATTCAAAATTCAAAATTCAAAATTCAAAATTCAAAA
>NZ_CEZPJD010000040.1:0-7721 GCF_983059655.1 Okeania sp. | reverse complement strand
TCAAAATTCAAAATTCAAAATTCAAAATTCAAAATTCAAAATTCAAAATTCAAAAGAATTGACTGGTAATGCTTTTAGGATTTTGTAACTGGTTAGTTATTTCTGAGATCCTACACTAGGGAATAGGTGTTAGATCATAGGTCTTCGGTGGCGTGGTCTTAGAGCTGATTTATAAACTTAGTTAAAAGTTTTACATCACCTAGCTTTCAGGAATTTGGGGTTTACAGGACGATAACTCACCAAACCTAAGTGTAGCGAGAAATTCAGCCTCTTAAATATTTACTTTAATAAATCAGCTCTTAAATAATTTTTTTGAATTTATTGAATTTTCAATCCTTAGAGTTATAAGTAGGAAATAAGTTTGCTATTACTCTTCAATTTAGAATCAATTTAGAATAATTATTAAATTAAAAAATAAGATATTTTATAACCTACCAAAAGTTACTAACTTGATATCCTAGACTATTTAGCATAACTCTTAATAATGGTAGACTTAAACCAATTACATTAGTATGACAACCTTCTATCTTTTCGATAAATAAACCACCTTTGCCTTCTATGGCAAAACAACCTGCACATTTTAAAGGTTCTCCAGTCGCAACATAAGCTTCTATTTCCCGGTCGTTAACTAGAGCAAAATGGACTTTTGTCATTCTACAAAGTACAAGAGTTTTATTTTTAACTAGATCGATTAAAGCATGACCTGTGTACAATTGACCAACTTGACCGCGCATTTTTTGCCATCGAGTGATCGCCTCTTGAGCATCAGCAGGTTTACCATGAATTTCGTCATTAATAACTAATACTGAATCACATCCTAAAATTAAATTTGATTGTGTTTCAGATAAGTTTTCCTTTATTAGAGACTTAGATATTGTTTCTGCTTTAGCCTGAGCTAATGTTTCTACCAATTTTCGAGGCTCTACTAATTTAACTGTTGATTCATCAAAGTTACTAGGCATAACTATAGGATGAATACCGATAGTTTGTAACAAACGAAGTCTAGCTGATGAAGATGAAGCTAATATGAAGTTTGGAGTTTTCATATTTTTAAGCAAGCAAACAAATATTCCATAAAACATTGATAACTTGTCAGGACTATAGCCTATATTTAACGCTCTTTTTTAAGATAGAGAAACTTAAAAATTTGCTAGTCCTGACTAATATAAAATTTTCTCACTAATATATAGAGAAAGAGTTAATAACTTGCTCAAACTTATCATTCATTTTTTGCCAACGTGCTTCAGTAGCTGAAATATTGATAGTAAAAAGTTTACCTCGGCTAACTCCTACACTTGCTAAGTTATGACGCTTTCTTCCATCAGCTAATTTAACAGCATACTCCAGTTGATAATATGTTTTAGCTTTATATTCTCGTGCCTCTGCATTTACTAATTCTGCTTCCCGGCCAGAGTCTTTTGGTGCAATGGCATTTTTGCTAAGTTTATATCCTACTTCAGTTGGAGTACCCAAGTCAGTCAGAGTTTGATCTCCGACTACAGGACTAATAACCACACTCACATTCTCAGTGGCCTCAACTAGGTCATGAAATACTATATCCGGGCCATCAGATACTTTGACTTCGAGCCAACCATTAGGATAGAGGAACTCATAACCATCAGTTGTATCCACGAAGCTTTGTAGTCCGCCGCCAATAGAAACACAACCTGTTAGTACCAGAGCGATCGCTACTAAACATAAAGCCACAATTTTTTTTAACATTTTCTCTTCTTTTATACTCTAGATGGTTAGAGTGGGGTTGAATTAAACGGTTCAGTCCCAACACTCAAGTAAATTTATTGTCTCACTAAATCTTGATTAATTTAACAAATTTGTGAATTTAATCAACTTCAAGAATTGATTTTGGTCAGTCAGGAGCTAGGGGAATTTATAATTATGATATTTGTTTTGTGCTAAGTATTTAAATCCTGAGATTCACTATAGTGTGATATTTTTATCAAGAAATAATTCTGAGTTATGAATTTAATTCTGAACAAATTCTGACTACTTCTTTTATAATTCCCATTCCTCCTGTTTGCGGAGCATTTCGTAGGAAATTCTGGCTCCTAACCTTACCAAAAAACTTTATTCAGCAAACCCTAATTAAATATTCAACAACTCAACAGTTAATATTAATACCTGAATAATTATTGATTCTGACTACGGGCATATTTATGTCATTTATTAATTTCTGTATTAGACCTCTCCGGAAAAGAGGGAGTAGGGAGTAGGGGAAAATAATTGATGATTTATGCGTATGGGATTGATTTAATTTTTGACGATCGCCAGATGTCTATTAGCTGATTTTTTACTCATCAATTGGAGGTTAAGATACCGCAAAATACAAATAGTAACTTCCACATTTATTACCATTGCTAACCAAAATATTATTACTACAATTTGTGTTAGTTATCATACAAAAATTTTAATATAATAATAGTTTAATTAGGGCTTGCTGATTAAATATCAAAGTTTTTAATGGCAAAGGTTTCAGACTTTGCAGGTACTAAGGGAGTATCAGCTTTTAGGTAGTTCCAGTTCAAAAATCTAGGGTTTTTGGCAAAAAAGGGTTAGAAAATCAAGGGAAGATTCTTCTGGCTATTTCTTCTCGGAATCTCATTCCTCCTGGATTCTGAATTCTGGATTCTGGCTACTCATCTGAAAAAAAGACTTTTTCAGCAAACCCTAATTAAATACCCAACAACTCAACAGTTAATATTAGTACCTGAATAATTATTGATTCTGACTACGGGCATATTTATGTCATTTATTAATTTCTGTATTAGCAAAATTTTTACTCATCAACTCATCAATTGGAGGTTAAAATACCGCAAAATACAAACAGTAATTTCCACATTTATTACCATTGCTAACATTCCCTTTGATATTGCTACTTTTTTCATAGTATTTCAACCTGTATTATATTCAAAATTTTAGTCTTTTTGAAGATGTCTAATACTCTTTCTTATAATGATTATCTGACTCAATACCCAATAAATCAACAGTAAATATTAATAAGTAGGATGGTGCAAAAAAACAGAAGTATCTAACGAAAAGTAAACTTGCCTAAAGCTCTCTTCCCTTCTGCCTTTACATGGCGATAATTTTCAAAACCGACCTACTTATACCAATTCCCGAAAGTATTGCGCAAGTATAGCAATACTTCAGTTATTAACTAATTAGCAGAAGCTGAATCACTTTATCTTCTAACTTTAGCTAATCTAATATTCATTATTCTTATGTTTTCTTCTCCCTGTACGGACGTTGCATGCAACGTCCCTACCTGCTTCCCTACTCCCCTGCTCAATAAAATGTAGAAAAGTTTTTGAGAAATGGTATTATAGCACTACGGATTTAGGTTAGGACATTTATAAATTCTCAAACTCAGTCAGATATTACTTTTGACTTTTAACTTTTGACTTTTGAATTGCGCGTAGCGCTATAGCTGAGTAATTCTTGATTCTGACTACTGAAATATTTTTGTCATTCATTACTTTCTCTATGAGCAAAATTTTCACTAATCAATCTACGGTCAAGATACTGCAAAATACCAACAGCAATTCCCACCGTTATTACCATTGATAACCAAAATATTTTCACCACAATTTGTGTTCGATCTAATACCCATCCTCCTAATAGCGGTCCGATTAAAAATCCAATCGCCCAACACTGAGCATTCATTGCTAAATAAATTCCACGCAAAGATTCTGGTGCTAAATCTGCTACTAAAGCTGAGGCAGAAGGAGTATAAGAAATAATTGCAATAGCAAATAAACTTAAAGCTAAAATAGTTAATAAAATGTTACCTATTTCTACTATTCCAGCAATACCAATGACGAAAAATCCTAACCCCCATAATATTGCTGAAATTATTAATGCTTGAGGATGGCTAAAATTGCGTAATTTTCTTGCAACTGGTAATTGGAATATAACAGTCAAAGCAGTATGTCCTGTAAATGCAGCACTGATAATTAGTGGTGAAAAATTTCCGGAAACAAAGTTGTTTAAATATAAAGGTATTGTGCTGTGAATTTGAGAAATGTAGAAAGTAAAAAAAATATTCACTACCACAAAAATAATTAGAGTCCGATCGCTACAAGCTAATAGCCAGCCATTAGTATTTTTTTTCCTATCTGTTTCAATTTTCAGGTTTAATTGAACTGGTTTATAAGTTTCTTTAACCACTAAATATACAATTCCAGCAAAAATCAAAAATGAAATAGAATCAACTATAAATAATGCTCTGTAAGCACCTGTAAAATTCACAACTATTCCACCAGAAATAATTCCCAACTGCAAACCCAAATTATCTGCTAATCTAGCAACAGCATAAGCCTCTTTACGTTCGGTTGCTACTGCTAAATCTGCCACAATTGCTTCCATGGCCGGCCAATATAATCCGATACCTAATCCTAGTAATAAGTTAGCGATCGCTATAGTATAAAAATTATTAGCTATTGCCATTAGTATGGAAGCTAGTGCCGAAATAATTAATGATAATAACAGAGTTATCCGACGACCAAAAAATTGAGAGTCACTGAAAGAACCTCCTAGAAAACGAGCAACGATGCCAGAAATTTGAGCGCTGCCTAAGACAATACCAATTGAAGTTGTAGATAAACCAACTTGATTTACAAAAAAGATTGGTGCATAAAATAATGTAAAGCCTGTACCAATTTGAGATAATAATCTACCCATTGCCAGAATTAAAATTTGTCGGTCTAAATTGGGAAATAATTGGGATAGATAGAATTTTGGCAATGACATGAAAATTATCAGACTTTTTAGAATAACAAGATATAGTTTAATCTTAATCTCTTTTCTGTATTAAGTAGTTGAGTCGTGCAAAATAAATTTTCTAGTTGAGAGAGGGAATAGGGAATAGGGAATAAGGAACAGGTAACAGAAAGTCAATAGGATGTGTAATTAATTTTGCATAGGAACTTACCAAAAGCTGTAAAAAATCAGGCATTAAGCATTAAGCAATTTTTCGGTAAAAATAATTGAAAAATTGAGATATAATTAAGAGTTACTGATACCATTTCTCTGTAACAATGCGCTTAATAATTGTTGCTCAGACCTTATTAAACTGACTATTCTCATCTTTATATTAAGTGCAACTTCATGGAGAAATGGTATGACAAAATATGCTCCCTCAACCTTATAAATAATTATTCATTCTTTGCACTCGGTACTGACTGCTAATACCAATTCTCAAAAATAATGCTATTTTTCATGAACATTTCAGTTATTAAGTAATAATAATATAGCAATTTCCAAAGTTATAAACTACAGTTATTTTCCTCATCTTCATACTCCTCTGATTTTCCACTTATCAAATCCAAAAAAATGTGTACTTCACGAGTATGGAAAATGCTATATTTCAGTAATATTTTCAACTATTATTGGCATTAAACTAAGATATTTTATGTCTTTGAAACCTACTGCTGTACGGGCTAATAGCAATTCGCACCTACTCTCTATACTCCTCTAATTTTCCACTTGCCAAAGCCAAAAAAATGTGTACCTCACGAGTATGAGAAATGCTATATTTCAGTAATGTTTTCAACTATTATTGGCATTATACTAATATATTTTATGTCCTTGAAACCTACTGCTGTATGGGCTAATAGCAATTCGCACCTACTCTCAAGGAGATTTAGCAAGACTTTTGAAAATTGGTATAAGAGTTGAATGGTTACCTAAGAATTAATATCTTCTTAACTCAAAACTGTTGTAAGTTCAATGATGCTTCGGCAGTTGTTAATATGTAATTTCGTAATAACTTTAAATGAATTTTTATGATTAATTATCTCAAAGGGAAAGTGGCTGATGTTCAAAAAGGCAGTGGTATTCGTGTAACTCTAATTTTAGAAGTTAATCAAGTAGGTTATGAGCTACAAATTCTGCCGAGGTTAACTCAGAATTTACAGCAAGGAGAAGAAATACAAGTTTTTACTCATCAACAAATACGGGAAGACCAAATGTTATTGTACGGTTTTGGTATTTCTGCAGAAAGAGATTTATTCCGCCAGTTAGTAAGTGTTAGTGGTATTGGGACACAATTGGCGATCGCTTTGTTAAATACTTTAGAATTACCAGACTTAGTCCAAGCTATTGTTGGGGGCAATACTCGTGTCTTAGCTAAAACTCCAGGAGTCGGGGCGAAAACAGCAGAACGTATTGCTTTAGAATTGAAAAATAAATTGGCCGAATGGCGACATGATGCTGGTTTAAGTACATCAGTACCTGTGGGAGTTACCCCTGCTATTCAAGAAGAAGTAGAAATGACTTTGTTGGCCTTAGGATATACAGGTCCAGAGGTAATACAGGCATTGCAAGCTGTTAGTCAAGATGCGAAAATGTCCAAAAATACAAATCCAGAAGATTGGATCAGGGAAGCTATTAGTTGGCTGAGTCGTCCCACTCAACTCTGAAAAAGTTACATATAGCGCTGTGCGCAGGCAACAGTCATATAGAAGGATTAACTAAGTTAGAAGTTATTTTTGTAGCGGGGATTTTGAGCAACAAAAAGATTTTGCCTTAAAAGGCGGGGTTGCTTGACCCATATTATTTTGCTAGATTGCTGATAATATAGAAATTTTAGCTATTGAACAACTCCTATAACTTGTAAATATGCCAACGCTAATTGCTATATATAATAGAGGAAAATACTATAGCGCTACGCTTAACTCAGAAGTTAGAATTCATCTCTGACCAAAAAATAAGGTCAATAGCCTCCCCTTTTAAGGGGATAAAAAAGCGGTAGTTACGCGTCAGCAAAACGCCATATCCAAATTTCAAGTTCTGACTTTAACTAAAGGTACTGATAACTGAAATGACCAACTCTGAGCATTTATAAATTTCCGCGCCCTATTTGCGTAGTGCAATAGACAAGAGATTCAGACTCACTGCTCACTGCTGATTGAAATTTTATCCTCTTCTATTGTCCGGGACAAGTGTTTGATGATATAGTTAATGATTGTGGTAATTGAACAAGATTAGTAGAAGTTAAATATATGGCTCTCAAGCAACAACGTAAACAAGAAATTATTGGTGAATACCAAACCCATGAAACGGACACAGGTTCAGCAGATGTCCAAGTAGCTATGCTGACGGAAAAAATTAGTAAATTAAGTGCTCATTTAAAAAGTAATAAGCAAGATTATTCATCCCAAAGAGGTCTATTAAAAATGATTGGTAAACGTAAGCGCTTACTATCATATATCCAGAAACAAAGCCAAGAACGTTATAAAACATTAATTACTCGCCTTGGTATTAGAGGTTAGAAACTAACTTATGTCCTCAGAACCATCACGTCAACCTTTACCTTTTGAGCCTGCTAAAAATCGTAAAAAGCAAGGTAAGAAATCATCTCCCTCACCTAAAACAAAAACAGTAGAGCAGCAAAACTCCTCTGATGTAAATCAGCCGAAAAATATTAGTAATCAAAAACGCCAACAACTAAAAGGAGAAAATCCTATCCCTGAAGTAGTTAGTCAGCGAATGATAACTCGTATGGTGTTATTCTCTGGTACACCTCTAATATTGTCTTTATTAACCTTTATTATTAGCTACTTTATCATTGCAAATGATATTTTAGTACTACCAAACCAAGCAGTTTTGCTTGTTAGTATGGGCTTTTTTGGTTTAAGTGTTGTTGGTTTGAGTTATGGTCTTTTTTCTGCTTCTTGGGATGAAGATAGAAAAGGTGGTTTATT
>NZ_CEZPJD010000039.1:0-22404 GCF_983059655.1 Okeania sp. | reverse complement strand
ATAGCTGAAGCGCTGAAGCGCTGAAGCGCTGATAGCTGACGGCTGAATGCTTACCTTTTCTAGAGATGTCTAATATAAGATTGGAAATAAAATTTTAATTGATACAGCGGATTCCAGGTTTATGAGGTACAGTGGCACTAAATTTTTAAATAGTTTTTGAAGTATGGAATAGGGTTTTCATTCTTATTAATTAAATCTACGAGAATCACTGTACTGCACTTACATGCAATAGGCTGTATTATTGCTTGTTTAATCATCAAAACATTATCCGACAAACAATAAGAGAAGCTAAAATTCCTGCTACATCAGCACATAAAGCAGCAGGTAAAGCATACCTAGTTCTTTTAATTCCGACACTACCAAAATAAACAGCCAATACATAAAAAGTAGTTTCAGTAGAACCCTGCATAGTTGATACTAAATAAGAAAGAAAACTATTAGGTTCATTTGTTACTATTTCCGACATAATACCAAAAGCACCACTACCAGATAAAGGTCTAATCAATGCCATAGGTAGTGCTTCAGTCGGCATTCCAATTAAATTAGTGATAGGCGATAAAATTACAGCCAAAATATCTAGAGCGCCACTAGCTCTAAACATTCCAATAGCCACAAAAATTGCCACCATAAAAGGAATTATCCTGACAGCAACTTCAAATCCTGCTTTTGCTCCTTCCGTCATTTTTTCATAAACTTTAACTCCTCGGAAATAGCCAAAAAGTAGAAAGGAACAAATTAATATTGGCAATAACCAATTAGACAAACTTTCCAGAAAAGCAAAACTAAAAATATAGGTTATGCCTTTGAGATTGAAGCGATAAATTACCGCACCTAAAAAAGCACCGATTAAACTAGCAAAAATTAATTTGCCAATTTTATTAGGTGGAGTTAATTCAGATATCTGTGTCTCAGCTTCAAAGAAATCATTGCCGTCTAAATCTACTGACGAAATAGATTGATTTAAACTAGGTATAGATTGCCGACGTGCGAAAAACTTTGCTGCGAAAATAGCCGTAATTGTAGAACAACAAGTAGCAAAAATTGCAGGTAAAATAACATCTCCCGGGTTAGTAACACCAGCACTAGCTCTAACAGTTATTACACTAATAGGAATGATGGTAACTGAAGAAGTATTAATAGCTAAAAATAAACACATAGCATCTGTGGCAGTTCCCTTTTCTGGATTTAATTTATCCATTTCTACCATCGCTTTTAAACCCATTGGTGTAGCAGCATTTCCTAATCCTAAAGCATTAGCAGCTATATTCAAAATAATGGCAGACATTGCAGAGTGAGATGCAGGTATATCAGGAAAAAGTTTCACCATTACAGGACGAATTAAACGAGCAATTACAATCATTCCTCCTGCTGTTTCAACTACTTGAATTATGCCTAACCATAATGCCATACTACCAATTAATCCAATGGCTAAAGTAACAGCATTTTTTACAGATTCAAACGATGCTTCAGTTATTTCTGTCATCCTACCGTTATATGCTGCTATAACTGTAGCTGAAACTATCATAAATAGCCAAATATTATTAATTGGTGATACTTGTTGTTTATTCATTTCACTTTAGGGAGTAGGAAGTAGGGAATAGGGAGTATAATATAAATTAAAGATAGGTATATTTAATTAGTCTAAGAAACACTAAAAACTCAATTTTACCTAATAATTAAGGTTGAACGCCTCTCCTTTATTTAAAGGGTAAACAAGACAAAATTTTCCTTTGAGTCAATCCTATCCGTTTTCAAAGAGAGGTAATAATTAATTATTAATCATTAATTGTTGAATACTAGCTTTTCTTTCCAATAATTAAAGATATAGCAGAAGGAAGAAGTAAGAAGGAAGAAGGTTTTAGTTATCTAGGAGAGAAGGAAAAATCTTCGTTGTCTGAGTTTTAAACTTATATCTCTGCACCCTTTGCTTCAACTATTATAAGATAAATTATCGCAAGCATTTCCTGCGGAATGCTCCGCAAACAGCTATGAGCAGTCAGCTATCAGAATAATAAATAATTATCTCTAAGGTTTGAGAAGGAGACTTTGAGAGTAACTTTTTATTCTTTCTCAATTTCAAAGGTTGCTTTTACCTTTCTCAACATTAATAGCTGATAGCTGGTAGCTGACGGCTGACTGCTTACAAATTATCAATGTGATTATAGCGGTTTTCACAAAGGTTAAACTACAGTCAAAATTATAGATCTATCTAAAGTTTAATAAGTTACATAAATAGTTGTATTCTATGTTAATGAAAACCTCTATAAATAAAAAATGAATCGAAAAAATATTACAAAAGATGTAGAAAATTAGATAGTATTTGTCAGTATATTTTTTATCATAATCATTTTCATATGACAAAAAAATCAGGCTTCAACCCTCACCTTTTAAAGAGATAAAAAATAAAATTATGCATTTTCAAAGCTCATCTATTGCAGGAAGTATTGATAATTAATAGCTGAATTGACCGACAAATCACTACTTAGGATAAATGCACTTTTTTTCTTACGAATAAATAATTATAGTAGTTGAAGGAAAAGACGCAGATAGAGTAAAAGCTTAGAACTCAGACCACATAAAATTTTTCCTTCTCTCCTAGATAACTAAACACCTTCTTCCTTCTTACTTCTTTCAAGGAGAGGTAATTATTAATTATTCATTATTAATTATTCATTATTCATTATTAAATGCTTCTACCAAAATAAATTCTGCTACTCTTAAATCCACAGGAGTTGTCACCTTAAGATTAGTCTCCTCCCCCGTAACAACCTTTACAGGCAAACCACATTTTTCAAACAAAGCAGCATCATCAGTAACTTCCCAACCCAACTGAAGCCCCTTCTCATGACATTCCTTCAACAACTTCACCTCAAAACCTTGAGGAGTCTGAGCAGCCCATAAATTCCGACGATTTGGTGTATCCTGAATTAAACCCGACGAATCAACAACCTTAATCGTGTCCTTCACTGGCACAGCAGCAATTAAACCAGGACACTTAACAACCTCCTCCGCACACCGATCCAATAATTCTGGAGTAGCCAAACATCTGGCCCCATCGTGAATTAACACCTGTTCCGCCTCCGGAGGCAAAGCCTGTAAACCCTTATAAACAGACTCCTGGCGAGTCGATCCTCCCTCAATCAACTCTATAGACTTATTAGTAGACAAACCAGAAATCATCTTTTGAAAATCTGGAAAATCAACAGGTTGGCCAATAATACCAATCCAATTAATATGATGAGATTTGAAAGCAGCCTCAAGAGTCCAACTGAGCAAAGGTTTATCCAATAGAGTCAGCAATAGCTTGTTCCGTTGGCTTCCCATGCGTCGCCCCATACCAGCAGCAGGAATCAATAAATACATTTAATTTTGTGTTTTATGTTTCTAATGAATAATTCTGAATAATTCAATATAGTGGTAAAAATTGAATGTCTACTAAAGAAATAACTCCCAATCAGAATCGTAAGATATGGTTGGTAGTGTGTTCAACTAAATAATTAAGCTAAATTCCTTAAATATGAGAATACTAGCCCTTGTCCCTGGTGGAATTGGCGACCAAATCTTATTCTTTCCTACTCTGGATGACCTAAAAAAATCTTATCCAGAATCTCAAATTGATGTAATTGTAGAACCTCGCTCAAAGGGTGCATACCGAGTTTGTAAGTCCGTACAAGATGTCTTGGCCTATGACTTCAAAGATGCCAATAGTCTTGCTGACTGGGGAAACTTGTTAGGTATTATGCGCGATCGCGAATACGAAGCAGTAATTTCTCTTGGACAACGTTGGACAGTTGGTTTATTGCTGTGGTTAACAGGAATTCCTAAACGGGTAGGTTATGCAGGTAATGGGGCAATTTTTCTCACGAACCCTATACCCCTGAAAACTGAACAATACGCAGCTCAGATGTACCATGATTTATTGCAAGGAATGGATGTTGTCACACCTTTCCCTGGACTATCTATTAATGTACCTAAAGCAGATATTGATTGGGCAGAAGCTGAACAGAAACTTTTAGGAGTATCAGAAAGTGGGTATGTTCTGATTCATGGCGGTTCTAGTGAACTAGCTCAGATTAAAGGTATTGATAAGATATACCCTACCAATTATTGGCAGGAGATTATTACAGAATTACAGCAGAAGCAACCTAATTTACCAATAGTGGTAGTTAAAGGCCCTGAAGATGGAACTTGGGTAAATGAAATTACTCAATTGTGTCCAGATGTCAAAGTAGTGATGCCTGGGGATATAGGTAAATTGGCGGCTATGATTGCTGCTGCTAATTTAATGCTATGTACTGATAGTGCTCCAATGCACTTAGCAGTTGCAGTTGGGACATATACTATTGCTTTGTTTGGTCCAACTAAGCCAGAAAAATTATTACCCAAGAGCGATCGGGTAATTGCAGTCAAATCTCCTACTGGTAAAATGAGCGATATTTCATCCCAAGAAGTTTTAAATAAAATTTGGGGCGGAGAAAGTTAAAGCAAGCAAAAGTTGAAAGTTAGGAGGCACAAGCAGGGTTAGTGGAAGGTTCATTAATAGATAATGGATAATTGATAATTACCTCTGGTTAAAACCGTTACCGAATTGAATATAAGGAAATATTATTTCTTCTCTTGGTCTCATTGATATGGCGTTTGCTACCGCAAAGCTTTCCTAACCGCGTTTGCGATAGTATTCCGCAAGGAAAGCGTCCCGGAGGGAACGGAGACCCGCTCTTGCAGAGCCGCTCCGCTTTTCCGCAAACATGACGGCGACAGCCGTTAACGTAGTTATGCGTCAGCAAAACGCCATATCCAATCGACCGCTTTTTTTTCCTTAAAAGGGCAGGGCTAATTCATTGTGGTCAGAGAATATTTGTCACCCTATATTTTCCATTAAGTAACTTTGGCAAGATATAGTAGGTTTCAAAGGATACAGTTTTTCTCCGGTGACAATAAATTATCTCTGTCTTAAAAGGGGAGGCTTTAAACCAGAATTATTTAATTATTAATTATTTGGTAAGTATCTTTAATTGCCAGGCAGTCTTTGCTTGACAAAAATTTTTCCTAACCCCCAGTTTTGTGTCTGGATTGAAGTGGTTGAGCGCTCACATTTAGGTGTTTGACATTTCTCTGTTATCTGTGGCCTCTTTTGGTGGGTGTTCCTTAGCGGGTATGTCATCCGCAAGGTTACACCGCTGTAATGTTCAAACCTCTTATTTATTAACCTCAAGAGCATACTGTTATATTTATTGTTCAATCTTCTTCTAGAATTGAACTAAAAAATTCTTCTGCTAAGTCATAACCCAACATTTGAGACATGGACATCAATCTAGATTTGCTAGAAATATCTTGTTGATGTAGCCATTTTCTTAAGACAAAAATTTTTTGCATCAGAAATATTTCTAACGCTTCTGGGTTATATTGGACACCTTCAGTGCGATGAAATTGGTGAGGTACAAGCATAGCAGTATAACGAGCTAACTCACCCTCTTTCCAGTTAAGCAAAAATGGCAACCAAGGATAAATACTGTCTAAACGAATAAACCATAAACGTACTTCTGGAATTTCTGAAAGTTCCCGTGGATCTTGGGGGTCGCGATTATAGTTAATGGTGAAATTTAGCTGCTGTTCGGAAGAGGCGATCGCTCCTTCACTCAGCAGTTGAGATATGACACTTTGAACTGGAGATACGTCCAAGTTATGGAAGTGTTCGGTATTAAGGGCGATCGTAATTGCCATCTTTATCAGGTATAAATAATTATCAATTTATTTCTATATACCAGAAGAAAGAGGTAAGAGGGAAGAAGGCGTTTAGTTATCTTTGGAGAGAAGGACAAATTTTGTGTTGTCTGAGTTTTAACTCACGGTTCGCTGAAATTTTTAGAGAATAATTTTTAATAACGGTTACACGCCTTGCCTTATATGATTTTCTGCAAATTGGGAAAGCCGAGTAGAGTAAGTTGGCGATCGCCAATTAACTTCCTCAAACCCTAATAAACTGGTTGATAGTAAATCAGTTGTTTTTGATTTATCAATTTTTCCTGATATCAATCAATTCCTATCCCAGAAAGGATTTGAGTTAGTTTATCAAATTTTAAGGAATGAGAAATAGACGAACGGTAAGTTTAAGTTTTTGATATGTCAAATACAGTAATGGCTACTACTATAGCAAAAAATGGCATAGTTAGGACTAATACTAACAATCGACCGAATCAGAGGAAATGTTTTTCCCACTACTCCCTACTCCCTATTCTCTGATATAATAATGAACTTATAATTTTACCCGATAGCAAAACTGAGGGTTGATATCTTTCAGTGCGAATTGCTATAGAATAATTTGCAGTTGATTTGGAGAAAAGTTGGCGCTGTGAAACAAATTTACTCATTAGAAGATGCTCTAAATTATTGTAAGGCTAAGGGAATGCGCCTGAGTCGTCAGCGTCGATATATACTAGAAATTTTGTGGCAAGAGAAAAAACATCTATCAGCTAGAGAAATCTATCATAGATTAAATTTCCAAGGTAAAGAAATTGGTCATACTTCTGTATATCAAAATCTGGAATTTCTATCAAAAGATGGAATTATTGAATGTATTGAACGTGCTGATGGTTGTTTATATGGCCATAAAAGCGAATCTCACTCTCATATTAACTGCTTAGATACCGGACAAATTACGGATATTTATGTAGAATTGCCTCAAGAGTTACTTGAGCAAATAGAAGCACAGATAGGAGTTAAAATTACTGATTATCGTATAGACTTTTATGGTCACTACAGCCATAATTTTGGCAGTGGAACGATAAAAGACCAGAAAATAAAAGGTTCTTTTTCTGATGCTTTTCAGTAAGTTAACTCGAATAGACCTAAATTTCATCAGTCATAAAATTAAACATAATTTATAATCAACATCTACCATACCTGAATTGGGCAAAAAAAATTAAAATGCTAGAGTTTCAAACTACTCACTAAGTTTTTTTCAGGTTATACATATAGAAAAAAAATGCTCGGCTCGAAGATTAAATAAATTTCCTAAAATCATTACTTTTAGCTGAGGTGAGGTTAAGTGAAAAATTTAGTCAGTGTGCTTAAGTATGCAAGATATATACATAATAAAAAAACCTACATAAGTATGAGCTTGAGTTAGCAAATACTTAATGATTGTAAGCATTCAGCAGTCAGCCATCAGCTATCAGCTATTGCCTTTAGTTTACTATCAAAGATTTATTAATTGTCTTACTACAACAGTTGGCTCCCTTACCCTTTAAGTCTATTTTATTTAATTTAAACACTGTCCTTAAGGAGAGAGCCTTGTTACTAATACCTAATAGCTGTTTGCGCAGCATTCCGTAGGAAATGCTTACTAATGATTAAACATCCCAAGTTAAGCTCGAGCCTAAAACTTATATTTTTATTTATTCGGAGCTATTAAAAATATTCTATATCATGAAATAAAGATAAATATATTATTAGTTGAAAAAATAATTATAACCAGCTTAAAAGTTAGTACAATTAGCACAATAAACTTCACTATGTCATCAGAAAATATTTCACAACAAAAAGAATTGGCGGTTTCCCATAGCTCTTCTCAAAATGGAGAAAGTGGCTATAGTAGTACTTCCCTAGTCAAAACAGAATTAACAGATACTATTACTTCCACCTCACAAACTTTAGATAAAGAGTTAAACAATACCTCAGAAGTTGAACCACAAAAAGATTCTCAAATACCTACAAATCCAAAACCAAATAAAAAACCAAAAAGTTATTGGGGATGGCAACTAATTTGGTGGAGTATTGCAGCAAGCTTTGGGATAACAGGTGGTGCAGCACTTCTATGGTTACTGGTTAACCCACCCCAACCAAACTGCGAACAAATTTCTCCATTATCAGCAGATGGAGAACGACTATATTGTGCCCACAAAGCCGCTGAGTCCAGAGATGTCAAACAGTTGGAAACAGCTCTAGCTTTAGTAGAAAGTTGGCCAGAAGAACATCCTCTCTATCAACTAGGTCAACAAATGACGGGGGAATGGACAAAATTAATAATCTCTGTTGCCCATCAAAAAATTAGAGAGGGTAACTTGCAAGCAGCTCTAGATACAGTAGCAAAAATTCCTAAAAGCAGTCCCGCTTATTCTAGGGTAGAAGAAGCAGTAGCAGGTTGGAAAAAACAATGGGCAGAAGGTCAATCCCTTTATGACAAAGCGGAACAAGCCATGAAAGCTATGGACTGGAAAAAAGCCTCCGCTTATTCCCTAGCAATGTCAAAACTAGATAATGTTCACTGGCAAAGTATTAAGTTTAGGGAAATATTAGAGCGCATGGCCTTAGAAAAAAAAGGTTGGCAAATATTAAAAGATGCTCGCTATCTAATTTATGAAGAAACAGCAAATGAGTATGGAGAAGCGATCGCTCTCGCAAAAAAAATAGACCCAAAGCTCTACATCCGAGACAGAGCTGAAAAAGATATTCAAAAATGGAGTCGTAGCTTAATTGAAATAGCAACTAAACGTATAGAAGATCAAGACCTAAAAGGAGCGATAGTAGCTATTGAATATATTCCTTCTGACTACAAACTGAAAAAAGAGGGCAAAGATTTAATTTTACTAGGCCATGCTAAAGCAGCAACATGGAATCAATCTATGGAAGGCTATCAAGTGGGTAATATAGCAGCCCTAGTAGAAGGAAAAGCTGCTGCAGCTCAAATTACTTCTAATAGTCCCTACTATCAACAAGCCCAAACTCAAATTCAAAAACTACAAAAACAGTTAGACGACTTAGCTCATATTCAGCTAGCCAAAGCGATCGCTAATGTTGGTCAACCTGCAACATTACAGTTAGCTATAGACCAAGCTAAAATGGTTGGCCTCGAACAACCAAAGCGCATCCAGGCCCAAACTTTAATTGCTAAATGGCGCAAAGACCTTCTGAAAATAGAAGACCAACCTTACGTCCTCTTAGCAAAACAGCTAGCGAAACAAGAAACTGTCGATAGTTACAACTCAGCGATTAAACAAGCTAGTTATGTTGCATTGGAGCGTCCCTTGAGAATAGAAGCTCAGACTCTAATAGCTGAGTGGAATAAACGAGTACAAATTATTGAAGATTCACCATTATTAGCAGAAGCGAGAGTCTTAGCAAAAGAAGGAAAGCTTGGGCAAGCTATTGATGTGGCATATGAAATAGAAAGTGGTCGTGTTTTGTACGAAGAAGCCCAAGATGAAATTTATAAGTGGAGTACAGAGCTACAAATTGCCCAAGATAGGCCAATTCTCAATCAAGCCTATGGTCTAGCCGAGCAAGGCCGTCTTACTGCTGCGATTAATACGGCTTATCAAATTAGTTATGGTCGCGCTCTCTATTATGAAGCTCAAGGTGCTATATCTAAATGGGCATCTGAACGAGATGCTATATGGGCAGAACAACAGGCAGAAGAAGCCCGAAGACGGCGACAGTACCAGCCGGCCCCAGCACCTAGTCCACAATATTATTCACCAGCACCTAGCCCGCAATATTATTCACCAGCTCCACAGAGGTCTTATTCACCAGCACCTAGCCCGCAATATTATTCACCAGCTCCACAGAGGTCTTATTCACCAGCACCTAGTCCACAATATTATTCACCAGCTCCACAGAGGGCTTATTCACCAGCTCCAGCTCCAGCTCCAGCTCCAGCCTCAAGTTCAGATGCATATTTACTGCAAGAATGATGAGCCAATCAATATTTATGAGTTAGGAATTTAAACTCAAGAAAAGAGTTTCAGCTAGAGGGGAAACAGAAGCAGGGAAAATTGTATCTACCCTAAATGTATAATTTCTAGACTGACTACTAAAAGTCATAATGTTACTTGGTAGTGCCCTTAAATATCTCAATTCCAAATCAATTTATGAATGGAGAATCAGCATTAAAATTGCTGCTTATTGATAACGATCCTATCTTTCGGGTAGGGTTAAAATCTGCCTGTGAGCAGTTTTCAGACATCGAAATAGTAGGTGAGGCAGAGGTAGGAGCAGAAGCGAAAAAAATTATTCAAAATTTGATAACACAAGAAAAAAGTTTTTTGATAATTTTAGATATAGAAACCCAAAATTTGTCCGATCAAACTACACAGGATATTAAAATCTCTGGAATTGACTTTTGTCAAGAGCTAAAAACTTCATATCCTCAATTACCAATTTTATTATTGACATCCCTCAAAAACACCGCATTATTAGAATTCATACGAGAGTTAGGTGTTAGTGGGTACTGTTCTAAAGGAATAAATATTTCTGAGTTAGTAACTATTATTCGACAAGTTGCAAATGGTCAGTCTAATTGGATAAATGGTTCTATTAGAGAAGATGTGCCAGATAATTATGGCAAAGTAACAACCTCAAACCTAAAAGTTCAAACAGCAAACTTTTTCAAAACTCTTCGTTACAATGTTTGTAATTCGGGACTAAAACAGATAGATTTGTCTCTTGCAGAAATTACTTCTCAATTAGATGAAAGTTTAAAAAATTTAGATCGAAATAATTTAACTTCTGTACTTAATGTAGCAATTAATTCTGGGCAACGTCGAGAATTATTAACTGCTAGGTGGATTGTTAATCAATTATTGCCTCGTTCTTTTAATCTGCAAAAACAGCCACAAAAATATGTAAGTAGAGATAGTTTGTTTGACTCTCAAATGCAATATATTACTGGGTTACAGGCCAAGAAAAAATCCAATTCAGTGAGTATTGATGAGCAAATTGTACAAACAAAAAATTCAGAAGTTATTTCTCAGAATCCTACTGAAGAAATAAATGTACAAACAGCATTATTTGAAGTAACAATCGCTAAATTAAATTCTAATTTAATTAATCTTAGTAAATTGCCAATGGAAATAGATATCTTGCGGGGTGCTAAGAAACAAGAATTAATATATATAGCTTTATGTAAATTTGAAGATATTCTTGATGAACTGCGTATTACTCCTATTTTGTTGGAAGAAATACCACAAAAAAGAAATGAGATTGTTAGTAATTTGTGGGAAGTGACGACTCAAGTTTTTTTTAGTAAATACTATCAAGTAGAAATCAGTAGTAGCACAAATAATCTCAATTATTTTGCAGAAAAAATTAGATTAGAAGTGATGCCAGTCTTGTTAAATGATGTAGAGAATGTGCATGAATTTATTCTGAATAAGATTCCTTTAGTTGAAGAATTAATAGGGTATTTATTATTTCAAGTTCCTTTAGTGGTTGATAATAAATCTTGTGCTGTAGGTACTCCTGAAGCTATGCAACTTTCTGAAGCATTATTGCAAAATTTATTAATTTCAATTGCTAATGCTGTGATGTACCCTTTATTAAATAATTTTGCTGATGTGGAAGAAATTAAAGAAGATTTTTATAGTCGGCAGTTATTATCAACACGAGACATTGAAAAATTCCGTAATAGTTTATCTTGGAGATATCGTATAGAACAATATGTAGGGGAACCAAAAGCAATTTTTGAGAGTAATTTTTCTTTGTTTGTTTTGAATGAAAGTGGCATTAAAAAAATGGCGATTTATTCGCCCCGCAGACATGAATTAGCAAAACTTTCAGGTATTCCACTTACCGTAACATTACTTCTAGAAACTCGTGATGCCATAGCTCCTGGTGTTCGTGCTACTGTTTCTTTTATTGGTAGTGGAATTGTTTATTTACTTACTCAAGTAGTTGGGCGTGGTATTGGTTTAATTGGGAGAGGTATTTTTCAGGGTCTTGGTAATTCTTTTCAAGATGCTAAATTCGGTAGAAACAATAATAGAGCAGAAACAAAAAGAAATAACTAATCAATTCAATAAGGTAAGGAAGAAAGAAGAAAGAAGAGGGAAAAGGGAAAAGGGAAAAGGGAAAAGGGAAAAGGGAAGAGGGAAAAGGGAAGAGGGAAAAGGGAAGAAGGAAGAGGGAAGAGGGAAGAGGGAAGAAGGAAGAAGGCTTAATAACAAGAAAAAAACTTAAATTTCCTGTAGATATTCACTCTTGAGTTGACAAAAAAAAATGATGCCAAGGAATTACTTCGTGCTTTCTGAGTCTTGACTTCTGAGTTGCGCGTAGAGCTATAGTACTTGGGAGAAAGCAGAAACGAAGGATGAAAGTGGGAAAAAATCTTGAGATATTCCAGCATTTTATCTCTGCATTAAATGGAAGTATATTGGCAAAACTTAAATCACATTGTGGTCAAATCATTTTATTGAGCTTCTAGGCAGAGCCACATTCTTAACTCCAAAATACACGAAATTTTACTTTTCTGCAATTAAGGCTGTATTGTTTATCTATCAATATTTTCAGCCTTTGCTAGATGGGTAGGAAATATATACTTTTAGCTGTGCTATCGCATCTTTTTTTGCCCTAAATTACACCCTAAAAAGAGATGTTGAACTAATTTTGCTAATTTAATTTTAAATAACTAATATGTAATTTATTTTTTTATAATTTTTAATTATTTAAGTATTTGTAGCTACTTATCCAAGACATAGACAAGTTTAAATATTGCTCTGCTAATTAATGATGAAAGCTTTGAAAGGTAAAGGTTTTAGCCTTTTCAGGCACTAAGGGAGTACCAGCTTTTAGGTGGTAATGGTTCAAAAAAGAGGGTATTTTGGGCAAAAAAGGGGAAGAACAATCAAGGTACGATTCTTCTGAGTACCTCTTCTATAATTCCCATTCCTCCTGAGTTCTGGATTCACCGATTCCCCTCCACCGGAGGGGTTAGGGGTGGGTTGGCTCCTACCCCTACCAACAGACTTTATAAGCGCAAACCCTAAATAAGTCAAAATAATAGCAGTTATAAATAATATTCATATTTGTATCTGGATTTTTTCCTGATTGACAAAGAAGTTAGTGGAACTTATAGCATTTCTCAAAAACTTTTCAACCTGTATATTGAGCAGGGAAGTTGCATACAACGTCCGAGAGCTAGAAGTAAATAGAATAATAATTAATGCTAACCAGCGTGCTAGTTATCAAAAAAGTGATAAGGCTAGTGTTAATTACTTAATAATTGAAGTGATGCCTAAGTTAAGCATTAATATATGGTAATTGGTATAATACCAATTTCAAAAAAGAATGGTACAAAAAGGTATACCTTGATCGGATATGCTTAAAAATAGCTAGTATAGTTCATTTTAGATAGTTATTTATATCGTTTTTCCATTTTTTTAAATATTTATCCCTTATTCCTTCTTCCCTCTTCCTTCTTTATTTACTTCTACGATTTGTAAGGAACATTTATCAAATTGGTATTAGACAAAAATCCAGCAAAAAAGTCCTTATCAGAGTTTTATATAGAATCCGGTTGATAAGACATTCTTCTTCTTTGCTTTTAATATTGTGGAATGACTCGAAAAATATTGCCCTGATTTAATATCATATTATCTCTGGATAAGAGCGTGACAAAAAAACTTTTTCTTCCTTATACTCTGGAGTTTAGACTAAATTTTGGGGTCTTCAGATAATTTGCTCAGAAGCAATGAAGACTTGAAACTCAGAACCCTTGGAGAATATCAGGGGTGCTGATGTTTTCAATGAATAATGATTATTTTTCTTTTTTGGCGAGGCAAGGATGAAGCTGGCATTATTCAAACTATTCAAAAAGTACTTCCAGGGCACAATTAACCCATAGCACCCTAGTGGATAATTGACTAAAAAGTCTTTGTAATGCTGCAATGCGAAATAGTTTCAGTCTTGTTGGCCTATCTCACTATTCTCCCTCGGCAAGTTTCCGGCCTGCCTTAATTAGTCTGAACTCCAGTTATACCTTAAAATTCCCTTTTCTTCCTTCCTGACTCCTGATTCCTGACTTCTAACTTCTACCTATAATTATTCAACCGGACATAATAACTAATGGCAAAATATAGACTCTCTCAACAACACCTGAATCTACTTACAACTTGCCCCCGTAAATTTCAACATCTCTATCTTGATAATCTGAGCGTACCAACAACACCAGCACAACAAGAAAGACTAAATTGGGGTAGTCAATTTCACTTATTAATGCAGCAAAGAGAACTAGGCTTACCAATAGAATCTTTAATGTTAGAAAATCAAGAAATGCAGTACTGTTTTGAAATTTTTTTTCAAGCAGCACCAGAAATATTAAATCCTGAAATCCAAGATAATATAATTTTACGTCAAGCTGAACATAGTCTTAGTATTAATTTTAATGGTTATATATTGACGGTTATTTATGATTTATTGATTGCCGATATTCAACAAGCACAAATTTTTGATTGGAAAACTTATAGCTTTCCTCAAAATCAAACAAAGTTAGCTCAAAATTGGCAAACACGCTTATATCTTTACACTCTAGTTGAAACTAGCAAATATTTGCCAGAAGCAGTTTCGATGACCTATTGGTTTATTGAACCAAAAAGTAAAAAGTTACCTGCAAAAATAAATTTTTTTTATAATCAACAGGCACACGAAAAAACTAAGCGCGATTTAAAGCAAATACTATACCAGTTAAATAATTGGTTAAAAAATTATCGAGAAAAGGAGGAAGAATTTCCTCAAGTCCAGCAGATTGATAGTTGTCATTCTTGTCAATTTATTAATCGTTGTCAGCGTTTTATAGAAGTTCAGGACAAAAAAGTAGATCTTAAATCTACAATTATTTCTGCTGATTTAATATTAAATCTAGATAGTATTCCAGAAATATCAATTTAGCTGAACATTATTGAATTAAATTCTAGGTACAAGTCCATAGAGATGATACAAAATTTGGTTATTAAAGATATTTTATAGGATGTAAGATCAAACCTCTCTTCATCTTTCCTAAACCCCGTCTCCCCATCTACATAATTAAAGATACTCTATCAACCGGATTTAGGATGAGCTTAAAAATTGCTCCAGTCACTATAGGAATTTTTTCTGAGTAAAATATAATAATTCCCACTAGTGCAGAATGGCGGAAATAACTGACCAGTTACAAAATCGCGGGAACAATTACAAATCAAAAATGATTGACTGTAATGAAGTGCGTCTTAGATTCTGGAGGGGCTGTGTGCGGAATTACTTCCGCACAGTAGGCACCCCGTAGGAAACCTCATCAATTAGCACTCGCTTTTAACTTCCGCGTAGCGGTACTAGATTTATTCATTAATTGATATTGAATATAAGGAAATCAGATTTCTTTTTTCTCCTTAAAAGGAGAGACTTTAAACCGAATGGGTTAATTATCAATTATCCATTATCCATTATCCATTGGTAAGACACTCCCAGCATAGCTCTAATGTAGAATTTGATATAAAATCAGGAAAAAAGAAAGTAATACTTCTGGAAAAGTTTAAGATTTAAAAGAGAAGAAAGGCTTGATTTTTATCTCAAAATCAAAAAGTTTATGTGGAAATTATACCTAAGTCATGCCGATTGTAACTTATTACAGCTTTTATCAATTAAATGAGAAACCGGGTGAAAATTTGGGACTTTAGGAAAAAGGACTCGAAAAAAGAGTAATAGTTAAAGTTTACTCCTTTGTAGTTTACCCTAAGTCAATACAAGAAGCATAATTCAATGTATGACAGACCTCACCTCACCTGCATAAGAAGCTTTATAATATTTATAATTATTTACTATAAGTAATTTATAAATTTAAAGTAATCGGCTTATTAGTTAAAATATTATGTCATCAAAAATACTTGTTGTAGATGATGAGCCTGATTTTGAATCGCTGATCATCCGTAACTTTAGAAAAAAAATCAAACAAAAAGAACTAGAGTTTATTTTTGCTAGAGATGGTGTAGAAGCATTAGAAATATTGTCACAAGAATTAAGTATAGATATCGTCTTAACTGATATTAATATGCCTTTAATGGATGGATTGACTTTATTAGATAATCTTCAAGATAAATATCCTGATATTAAAGCAGTAATTATTTCTGCTTATGACGATATGGAAAAAATTAGGTCGGCAATGAATAGAGGTGCTTTTGATTTTTTGACTAAACCTATAGATTTTGAAGATTTAGAAATTACTATAAAAAAAACCTTAGAAAATGTTAGACAACTCAAAGAAAATAAACGTTTAAAACAAGAAAAAGATGAAGCAGAAGCAGCAAACCGAGCAAAAAGTATATTTTTAGCAAATATGAGCCATGAATTACGAACACCATTAAACGCAATTATTGGCTATAGTGAAATTTTATTAGAAGATGCACGGGATTTAGGTTATGAAGACTTTGTTCACGACCTTGATAATATTCATACTGCGGGAAAACATTTATTAACAATAATTAATGATATTCTCGACCTTTCAAAAATTGAAGCAGGTAAAATGGATATCCACTTGGAAAGTTTCAAGATAATGGCATTAATTGAAAATGTTGTAGCGACTATTCAACCATTAATAGAACAAAATAGTAATACATTAGAAATAATCTGCGAAGATAATCAGGAATTAATAGTAGCTGACCCCAATAAAATGCGCCAAGTGATTTTAAATCTTCTTAGCAATGCAGCTAAATTTACAGAAAATGGCAACATTAGTTTGAAGGTTCAAATTATTAGCAACTATGAGAATTGTACTGTTAACAATGAAGAATTTGCTTCTAATAAAATGTTGATTTTAAGTGTTGCTGATACCGGTATAGGTATATCAGAAAAGCAAATGAATATTTTATTTCAACCATTTACTCAAGCTGACAATTCAACAACACGCAAATATGGAGGTACTGGTTTGGGTTTAGCTATTAGTCGTCACTTTTGTAAAATGATGGGTGGGGATATTAGTGTAGTGAGTGAAGTTAAGAAAGGCTCAATATTTACAGTCAAAGTTCCTTTTATTAAAGAACAATTTATCAATGAAGAATTATTGTAAGCATTTCCTCCGGAATGCTGCGCAAACACTAGTTAGCTATTAGCTATCCTCCTGCGGAGGAACTACGTTAACAACTATTGACGATCAGAGGAGGTAAAAGCAATTGAGAAATACAATTGATAAATTTGGATAGAATTAAAACTTACTGTAAAATCATGCTTCTTTAAGCTTATAATAAATTATTCATTAGCTATTGCTTTTAGCTAAAAATAAAAGCTTTACTCATTGAATCAGAATTTATATTTACGCCTAAAGACTGGTATAAAAAAGTTTTATATGAGATTGCATAGAATTATGAAATTCATTAAATAGATCTATCTCTATCTACACTTACCTGCTGTAAATTATGCTTGAAATATTATTCTATGCAGCTTCATTTCAATTTGTATTATACCAATTCCCAAAAGGAATGCTATACTTCAACAGTCAAATATTTACCAAGATTCAAAGTCTTTTTTTGACAATTATTAGTCGGTTAATATAGATTTTTCCTACTTTTAGCCTCTCCCCACACCTCCCACACTTCCCACACTTCCCAACCCAATCATACATAGCATTCTTTTTGAGAAATGATATTACACAGTCTATATTCATTAAAACCCCAGAGATGAGAGCTGAAAGCTGACTGCTAAGATCTGAATGCTGACAGTGTAGTGACAATAAATTAAATTGATTTAAAGATGTCTGAATTCAGAAATTATTGGCAAATTTATGCCTCTGATAATCCACCTAATTCATTTGTTGAACTTGTCAAAAACTATGCACCAAAATTATCCGTCAAATATCTACCACAATTATTATGGCAGCGTGGAATTAAAGATACTCAAAAATTAGTAGGTTTTTTGGAACCAAAACAATATAAACCTACTAGCCCCTTTGAATTTGGCATAGAAATAAACAAAGCTATAGAAAGAATAATTGATGCTAAAAACAATCAAGAAAAAATTGCTATATGGGGAGACTTTGATGCTGATGGAATTACCTCAACATCTGTACTTTGGGATGGATTAGGAGAATTTTTTCAGAAAAACTCTCAGTTAACCTATTACATTCCTAACAGATTTACAGAATCTCATGGCTTGAACTTTGCTGGAATTGAACAATTAGCAAAAACCAATTATAGCTTAATAATAACCTGCGATACAGGTAGTACAAATATTGCCGAAATAGAATATGCAAATAATCTGGAAATAGATATAATTGTCACCGACCATCATACTATTCCCCCTCAACGTCCGCCCTTATTAGCTATTATTAATCCTCGTTATTTATCCCCCTCTCATCCCCTATATAATCTCTCCGGAGTTGGAGTAGCTTATAAATTAATAGAAGCACTTTATTTAACTCATCCAGAAATACCTAAACTACCCTTAAAAGAATTATTAGATTTAGTAGCTATTGGTTTAATTGCCGATTTAGTTCAACTAACAGGAGAAAGTCGGTATTTAGCACAAATAGGAATTGAAAAATTAAGTACACAACTCAAAAAAACTACCAGACCAGGAGTTACCAAACTATTAGAATTATGTAAAAAAACAGGCGATCGCCCCACAGATATTTCCTTTGGTATTGGCCCTCGGATTAATGCTGTCAGTAGAATCATCGGAGATGCCAGCTTTTGTGTAGAATTGCTTACCAGTCGTGACCCTCAACGTTGTCAAAAACTAGCTATAGAAACCGAACTGGCCAACTCTAGGCGCAAATCCCTACAAAAAGAAGTAGTTCGAGACGTTACCCAAAAATTGACCAAACTAGACCTTTCTACCACTAATGTAATAGTTCTCACAGACCCTCAATGGCCTGTAGGTGTATTAGGATTAGTTGCAGGTCAAATAGCTCAAGAATACAATCGTCCCACTATTTTGTTGACTGAAGAAACTGAGGTGGTAAAAAGCTCTGAGGAACCATTATTAGCTCGTGGTTCAGCCCGTTCCTTTGGTCAAATAGACCTATACCAGTTAGTTAAAAATCAGGAACACTTGTTACATAGGTTTGGAGGCCATCCTTTTGCTGCTGGTCTAAGCCTACCAGTAGAAAATATCCCCATATTTACAGATGCTATTAATCAATTATTAGGACAAACATTAGGAACGACTTTTAACCAGACTTCAACAATAGAAGTAGATTTAATTATTACTGTCTCTGATTTGGGTAGAGATTTATTTCAGGAACTTAAACTTTTAGAACCCTGTGGCATGGGCAACCCCATTCCTAAACTTTTGGTCCAAAATTGTTGGTTTAGTAATGTTTGGCACAGAAATCAAAAAGATTTAAACGGAAAAAAAGTTCAATATATCAAAACAGATTTTGAAATTTGGGATGAGTCTGGGGAGGAGGGGTTCCCTGGTGTTTGGTGGGGTCATTATAAAGATGAAATTCCCGAAGAAAGATGTGATGCAGTAGTAGAACTAGACTTCAATGCTTATAAAAAACGTTATGAAGTCAGACTTATTACCGTACAACCATCGCTCCAAAATACTCAAGTTAAAGCATCAAACCTTGTAGATTGGATATGGGACTGGCGTAATAGTCAGAGAGTAGGTAATCTAGAAGAAATAAGAATTGATAGCCAAAAAGATTTTCTGATTCTCAAAGAATGTCCCACTAGCTGGAACGATTTGCGAATTTGGTTCCGGCGAGCAATTAATCAACAAAAGAAATTAGCGATCGCCTACTCACAACCTCCTATTGTCTCTCCGACAGATATCTGGCAAAAACTTTTGGGTATTGCTAAATATCTCAGTCGTACAGCTAAACCTGTCACCCGTTATCAACTACTAAAAAAATTAGGTATTGGTGATACTACTCTCAAATTAGGTTTTCAAGTCTTACAATATTTATGTTTTAATGTCAAGTATAAAGACCAAGCTTTTTACATAACTCAAAATCAAATAAAAAACCAAAAATCAGAAACTAAATCCCAAATAATCGGAAAGTTCCTAGCAGCAATATCAGAAGAACAATTTCGGCAAAAATACTTCTGTGAAGTACCATTAAAGACAATAGAAGCGATCGCAGCCCAGACAATCTTAGAAGATACTACTGTCTCTATTCCCTTCTAGTTGCTCTAAAATAATTAAGTTGTGACATAGAATAGACCTCTATTATGCTCATCTGTCCCCAATGTGAGTTTGAAAACCCGAACCAAAATAAATACTGTCAAAAATGTGGTACATCCCTAACCCACAAAAATTGTCATCAATGTGGAGCACAAGTGTACTTGAGCGTTCAAAAATGTCACAACTGTGGTGCTGATATAGCTCAAGTCTGGAAGGCGATTATAATTACTCAAGCAGAAGCTCTCCTCCCCAACTCACCTGAAATTAATCTCAAGGAAATGGGGCAAGAAGAAGTAATAACCGGAGCAAGTCCTCTGGCCAAAGATTCGGCGGATTCAGCAGCAGATGTTCTGATAGAAGAAGCCGAAGAGATTTTAGAATCTTCCGAACTTCTGGAGGCAGAAATGGAAGTCGATCTACAACCTGCTGCCGAAGTAGAATCAGAAGGTACTTTACCAGAAACAATAGCTGAAGCTGACGATCAATGCCAAAATTTAGGGGAGTTAGATAACTCTGATATCGCAGACATCCTCAGTCCAATGTCTGAAGCAGCAAACACAGAAAATCAATTATCCTCAAATCCAAATGACGATCTAGAAATTCTCTCCACTGCATCAGAAAAATATTTAGATTCCCAACAGCGCTATCAATTATTGGAAACTATACCACCAAGAAACCAAGGTGAAACGGTAGTAGTACAAGTATTAGACTGTAACCCACTAGAGCAAACACCCCTCAAAGCTTGGTTAAGCAGTAACTCCGGTAATTTTAGACCACCTATTTATAGTTCTCAAGAGAATGAGTTATCCGGTTACCAAAATCAAGAAAGTCAATCTTATGTCTCAAACCAACAGGGACAAACAACGGAGATAGAAGCTTTGATTATTCCCACAATTGCTCAACCATATTTAGCATTATATGCCCAACTACCTCAACACTTTCCTACTATTCAAGATAGTTGGGCATCGCAAAACGAAGAAATATTGCTTCTGGCAGACTACAGTAGTTTGCCATTATTAGTAGACCTTTGGGGAAGCGAACACCTCTGCCAGCTACAAATTCTATCTTGGTTGCAGCAAATGACTGAACTTTGGGTAGCTCTAGCACCATGGCATTGTTGCCAAAGTATACTAGAATCTGAAAATCTGCGGGTAAGTCAAACAGACAATAATGATATCAAATTGCAACGCCTGTACTCAAAACCTGGGGAGACTCAAAATCTCCAAGATTTAATGAAATTCTGGCAATCGTTATTTGAGCAATCTCAACGGACACAGTTTGGTTGGGTAACAGCTTTAATGCAAGATTGGCGGGATGGTAAAATACAAACTATTGAACAATTGCGATCGTATCTAATGACTACTGAAGACAACTTACAACCCCAACCACCTCCTACATCACCACCTACAGTTTTGCAAACTGATGATACTTTCTCACAAATAGTCGAAAATATAGAAACTCAAAATACTGAACTTTTGCCGATACAGTTGGTAAGTTTGGAAAATGCTGGTAAAAGTGATGTAGGCAGTCAACGAGATCATAATGAAGATTCTTTTGGCATTCAAACTCAGATAGAAAACCAAGAAACACCTACAGAAAAAATTATTCAAGCGAAAGGACTTTATGTACTCTGTGATGGTATGGGAGGGCATGCTAGCGGAGAAATAGCGAGTCAAGTAGCAGTAGATACTATTAAACAATACTTTAAAGTTGAAAGTAGTTGGTCTGTAGGTTTGCCCTCTGAAGAAATAATTCGTGAGGCAATTATACAAGCAAATGAGGTAATCTACGAGATTAATCAACAAGAAGTCCGCTCAGGCAGTAGTCGGATGGGTACTACTTTAGTGATGGCAATGGTTTACGATACAAAAGTAGCAGTAGCTCATGTGGGTGATAGTCGTTTGTATCGTCTCTCTCGTCAGGGAGGTTTAGAGCAGGTCACTCTAGACCATGAAGTGGGGCAAAGAGAAATTAATCGTGGAGTTGAACCGGACATAGCTTATGGTCGCCCAGATGCTTATCAATTAACTCAAGCTTTAGGACCGCGAGATGAAGATTTTGTCAGACCTGATGTAAAATTTTTCGATCTTGATGAGGATAGTCTATTAATTCTAGCATCTGATGGTTTAACAGATAATGAGTTTCTGGAAAATAATTGGAAAAATCTCCTCGAACCTCTTTTAGACAAACAAGCTAATTTAGAGTTTGGTGTCAACCAGTTAATTAATTTGGCAAATCAGTACAATGGTCACGATAACATTACAGTAATTGTTATTCGTGCTTTGGTGAAGCCACAAAAAGGCGCTGAATACTGAGATGATTGAGGCCGACACGGGGACACGGGGACACGGAGACACGGGGATTATAGTTGATCCTCTCTGATAAAATCATCCCGCAATTATGCAATGCCATAAAACAAAGATAATATTCCTTATGTCAAGCCTCTTGATTTCAGAGCTACTGATAACTGATAACTGAAATGACCAACTATTTGTGACATTTTTTAAGTGAATTGGTATAGCAGTCGAAACAAAA
>NZ_CEZPJD010000038.1:0-23029 GCF_983059655.1 Okeania sp. | reverse complement strand
GTACAGATACTTTTAAGAAAATCTTCAGCCCTAGTTCTACCCTCTGATAATAAATTGAAATAGGCAACACAACCATTGCGACGTACATATTCGGCAATGATTGTACTTTTACCTACTCCCGGGTCAGCTTCGATGATAAAATATCCTTTAGATTGGTTATGGATAAAATCTTCAATGGCATCAAAAACAAAACCTCTTCCGAGAAACCCTTCTGTTTTATCTGCTATTAAGGCAGCAAAGTCAGCAGGTATTGCCTGACATTGTTGCATCTGTTTACGCAGCAGTAATATTAACTGTTCTAAGTGACTATTAGCTCCACCAATACCAGAAATAATTTTGTCTATATCTTGACGGTAGTCACCAACAAATCGATCTACTCTTTTCTCTATTTTGTTCGTGACATCAACAAGACGACTGATATCTTCACCTGCTGTTGCTAGCATATCGTGTACTAAGGCTTGAAATACTGTGCTTTCTGTTCTCAGCTCGTGGCGAAATTGATGGACTGTAATAGACACTAATTTAGTTTCCACTAGCACAGATAATTCTTTCGGAGCGTGTTTGAGCCACTTATCTTTGCTTTGCAGTCTAGACATCACGACTTTCACTATTGCTTCTTCTTCTCTACCTTGAGGTAGATGAGTTATTCTTTGCTTGTGTGTTTGCACTAAATCTAGTATCGTTAGTGCATCTTTCTCCATTTCTGTTAGTCTGCCTTCAATTTCAGCTCGATCTTGCCTCCACTGAGGTAGTCCTTGAGATTCTTTACGAATTACCTGTAAAGCCTTACAATATGAAGTTACTAACGCTGTCTGTATTACTTGATTCTTTTCATCAGCTTTTTTTGCTGCCCATTTACTGACCCAATGCCATGTGACACTGGTTACTTGTTCAAGTCCTGCACCCGCGAAAAGGGTTAATATCTCTATGAGCATAATGTTAGTACCCTTGACTTATACCATATTTAGTGATATGTAATAATTTTAATAGCATAACTTAACCTCTATACTTACCACAATTTGATATTTTTGAAAATAGTTATCGTCACAATTATGGCTTTTTAGTCCAATTAAATTCTATTTTTTGATTCATCTATTGTTGCTGGGATCGAGCTATAGTTTGATTTTTTATTTTTTTACCTCCTAAAAAAATAGATATATTTACGATAATAAAAATTACAGGATGTTTCATCTCAGTGAGGTACATCTGTAGAGGGGCAAGATACCCGTACCTTATCGTTAATATTTGTACCTTATATACTACCTAATACCAAATTTTAAAAAGTTTCCTATATATCTTTTTCATGAGAAGATAGGAAGTAGTGAAATGGTAATCAAATATAGCATTACTATTCATAAATGGTATAATCTGCTATATTTTATCTAGATTCAATTTTTTGTAATTAGACATCTTCAGCTAATTAATTAACCTTTGATTTAATCCTTGGAGGGATATTTCATAGAACACTTATACATTAGTAAGCATTCAGCTGTCAGCACTTCAACTATTGTCTTTAGTTTGAGATAAAAGCTTTACTAATTGAGGTATAATTTATACTGACTACCAAAGTTAGCTGAAACAGTCTATATTTATATAAATTTCCTTATGAGAGCTGATGGCTGACAGCTAATAGCTGAATGCTTACCTACATTATTTTTCATTTCTATGTCTACTGTGGCTAATTTAGCTAGCGAAATAATTATTTTTTTTATGGTTATATGGTTTTTCTGAAGATGCGCGATCGCTCTCACCTGAATCCTTACAATTAGTAGCATTAAAAAAACATAAATTAGCTCTATTATACATAATTATTTAATTTTATGAGTTGTACAATGTTCAAGTGAATAATTAAAATATTACTTTCTAACTCTAATAGCTTAATACCTCATCTAAACATCTTCAGAGGAACAGGCATCAGACACACAATATTTATCCTTCTTCCTTATTTCTTCTGCTATAAGTGCCATATATGCCAATCAGTGCAACAATAGTATTGATTCAGAATTAATACTATTAGTAAGTTAATGGACATTATTGAATTTTTGCAATTGAGTGCAGGTGAATGGTTTTCCCAACGCACAATTCACAATTTAGTTTCCGGGGAGTTGCAAGCAGGCAAATCAGAAGTAAATGTTGAGATACTAGAAAAAACAAACCCTAAAGTCATCAAGTTGTGCGAACAACATCAGACCGATCCAAGTGTAGCTCAATTAGTCGGGATGCAGATTAACTGGAATGGTACTATCAACCGAGAGCAAGTTAAAGATTTAGGTACAAGAATGTTGATAATTCTTCCTAATTCTGATGACCCCCATCAAGGCAAATTATTGCAGGATAAAGGAGATGGTGAGAATACAAGTATCAGTGGTCGATACATTATGGGAAGTGATGATGTTTTAACATTGATTACTGAATCTGAAGATTTATACGCAGAAGAACGTTTCTGGTATCTGATTCCTAATTTACGGTTACGCACCAGTGTAGTTAAAAGACCATCAGGTTTTACTTTGGCTTCTTTTTGTTCAGAAATTCGTCGCGTGAAAAATTAAACTGCATCATATTAGTTGCTCGATCGCCAAAAAACGTCTGCACATAAGAATATTTTGTAGGGGTTAACAGCCATTAACCCCTGTTATATTTTGTGGTTATGCGTAATACCAAGGGTGATAAATGTTTGTTACAAATGGTAGAAGTAAGGAAGAGGGAAGAAGGGGTAAATATTGAAAAAAAGGGAAAAAAGATAGATATAGCTATCTCAAATGAACTGGAGCAGCTATTTTTAAGCATATCCGATTGATATCTACCTTTTTGTAGCATTCTTTTTTTTAATTGGTATAATATCATGTCTAGTTAAATACTTACACTTAGAAGGTAGGTAGAGGGCAGAAGGAAAGGAAGAGATCAAGGTAAAAGTTTTTTGATTATTAATTATCTTGACATGATATAAGTCTTATGTCTATTTAACTTGATCGGATTTGCTCTGATTCGATCGCGATGCTTGATTATTTTTCACAAATGCTTTTAGTTTAGTATAAAAATCAGTGTGTCTGACTCTAGAGTGAGTTGTTTGTACAGGGATTTGCTTTACCACGTCTTGAGCTGTATTTTTTGAGCTTGCTTTGAAGGGGTTTGAGGATGGATCGATTGATGTAGATGTAGAAGACTTAGGAAGTTTGGGCTCAGATAAACAAGAAGGTGTCTCTGGTGATAAAGACTGAGTATCTATCTGGGATGTTAAATTTGTGAGAATATTTTTAGTAACAATATTTTGAAATTCAGAATTGAAATGATAAACAGGTTGACCACGGCGTTCCCATAGTGTCAATATTTGCTCAACACAGACAGCTTTGTAACGTCCAAGATATAGTGCCTCAACCACTGCTAAGGGAAGCCACTCTATTTTATACTTATTGTGCCAACGAGTAATAAGTTGGTCAGAAGTCTCACCAGCGAGGTCAAAATCATACTTGTTTAATAGTGCCTCTGCTAAAGCAGATATTGATGACTGTTCTGTCATTGGCCTTTTATTTTTTACTAATAGATAATACCATTTTTCTGAATTAATAAGAGTGGAGAATGGGAAACAAATAGAGCAAAAGAAGTTATCAATTTACTGTCTCATCTAATGAGCAAGATAGATCGTTAGTATCATAATCATTTCCTAATCAGCGCAGGTTAACGAAGTCAGAAGTCAGAAGTCAGAAGTCAGAAGTTATTTTTATAACGGGGATTTAAGCCTTCTCCAAAAATATTTTGCCTTGAAAGGCAGGGTTTTAGACCCAATTATTTTGATAAATACAATGTTAGATTTTTGATTTATATGAAATAGATAAAATTCTCCTAATTCTTATAAGTACCTGTCTTGAATTTATACTTATTAGGTATTCAAGCAAACATAAGATTAATTGGGACTCCCGCTCAAAATGTTAAATTACTAAAGTATAATATCACAGATATTAAAAGTTAAAAACATTTTTTTCTTTCATTAATACTATTTAATTTTAAATATGTCATTTTATGGGTGCTTAATTAGCCTTTGAAAAGCTTTTTCTTATCTTTTCCCTGTTCCCTATTCTCTGTTCTTTAAAATTTTTCTTGTGGGTATTCAAAGATACATAATCTTAAAACTTGCGCTCAATTTTCAAAGATTGACCGGGAGAAAGTTTTTTAATCTCAGTTGTTAAATCATGCCAAGGCTGTAATTGATTAACTTGAAAAGTACGACTCATGACAACATAAATAGAAGTCTGGTCGGAACCAATAGCTGCGCTAATTATATCCCACCAAGATTTAGCAAAAAGTTCGTCTGTAATATGCCAAATTCCATCTTCATACTTAAAGCAGCGAGTGAAGTGGAAAGGTGCATCTTGCTTGCCAGTAATCAGAATTTTTTGTAATGTTTTTCTAATAAAGTTAGGGAAAAAACGCCCAAAAGTTAACATGACAAACCTGAGAATAATTAACTTAAGAGGTGACATTTGAGTTTGTTTGGCCCAACCCATATTACCAGAAATAACCAATTCATCTTGAGATATTTTTACATCATAATCACCACTTAAATGACTAACTGCATTTAAGATTTTATTTCCTTTTTTTACTTGGAGTGATATATTAGTATCAGAAATAACTAATTTTTGGTCGCGAAATAGCTTAAAAACACCACCTTTGTTCATACTTACATATAATTCTGTTCCTGGTCTGCGTTTGATCAAAATTTGAGCTTCTTTTAACCAGAGACTAGCAATATCGCGATTCACATCAACAGGTCTTTCTTGAATAAAATCTTGCCATGCTAATAAATAATTCCAGGTATGATGACCAATAATATGATCGTCAGCATAACAAGGAGCTAGACCATTCTTTATGCCTACTAAAAATTGGTCGTTAATAGACAAAGCAGCAGGCAACCATTTACCTATTAATTCAAATCCATGGGGAAAAAAGTTATAGGTATTGCGACTAGAATATTCTCCACCGAAGGAACCATCAGGATGAATAAATTGAGCAGCTAATTCTACTGCTGCAGTAATAGAATTTTTGAGTTTTTCACTGGGGTTTAATTCATAAATTCTGGCTAAACAAGATATAGTTAAAGTATGATAACCAGGGTCAAAACCAGAGTATTCTGTAAACCATCCTTCCTGGCTCTGCCAACTTAATAATCTTTCCAGACGCGCTGCTTTAGTTTCCTCCCATTTTGAGGTTTCTAATAGTTTACTCAACAATTCTAAGGACAATACAATTAATGCTTCATGGTTAGCTAAATTACCACTTTCATAATGATTGACTAACCAATCTGTTCGTTTTTCAAAAAAGCTGAGTACTTCATAGTTATTTAATCCCAATATTTGATAACTTTCAATACTAGCTAATAAAGAAAAAGCTGTTGCTCCACTAGCTCTTTCAAAAGGGAAATAATCGTCACAAGAACCATCAGGATGAGCAGTGTGGGCAGCATATAATATGCCTGCTTCTGCCCATCTATATATCATTTCTTGCAAATAAAATTGATTATCAGGAATATCTAAGCTATAGGCTAAAGCTAAAGGTAAGACGAACTCTTGAGCCATGCCACTAGGAAAGTCTATAATTTTGTAATGCCAAAAATTGCGGTCAAAACAACCGTAGGTAGGACTATGATAATTGCGGTCTAGCAAGGTCAAAATTTTAGGAATTTGAGCAAGTGCTTCTCTAGCAAATAAATCTCTCATCTGTTCTTTTTTGGTATCACTTATAGTATTTTGATCCGAGGATAAATTAGACTCTACCTTTAATAGATCGGTTTCATTGGTGATGGATGCCTGATAATCTTGCATAGCTATATTTTTACTACTTTATAATTTTGCTAGATATTATTGGTTTGAATAAAAATTAAATTTATCGGAATTTAAAATAATCTTTCATATATTCATCATCATTTTTACTATATATAACTAACCCAAAAAAATCTATATTGAGCAAATATTTTGGTTTTTTTTCTCTTACTTATTTTGATAATCTTGCTTTCGCATTCTTACTTGAATTTCTTCCATTATTCTGCGATTTGCTGCCATTAAATCTGCGATTAAACCTAATAGCCATAATTGAAAGCCAACTAAGATTAAAATTGTTGCTAAAATCAAAGTTGGAACCCTAGTTTTTTCATATCCACTAAAAAAGAAAAATAACCAACGGATAGCAGAAATTACTCCAAAACTAAATGGTACACTTCCTAACATTAGGAAAAAACGTAGGGGTTTGTAAAGCAAAAAAATTCTGAGGATAGTAAAGAGCGATCGCAATACATAAGCAGGGGTACTTCTTACCAGTCGGGAAGGTCGTAATACATTATTTGTTCTGATGGGAACTGATGTTATTGCCATACCTTTTTGCCCTGCTTGAATAATTGTTTCTAGGGTGTAAGTATAGGCATTAAAAACATTAAGTTGCATGGCAGCTTCTCTACTAAAAGCACGAAACCCACTAGGTGCATCAGGAATATTTGTATTGCTAGCTATTCTTACTACCCAACTGCCTAATTTTTGCAGTAATTTTTTACTACGAGAAAAGTGTTTAGTTTGCCAAATTGGTCTCTCCCCAACTACAATTTCTGCCTGACCCCAAATAATAGGTTGAATTAAGTAGGGTATATCATCGGCACAATATTGATTATCAGCATCAGTATTTACAATAATATCTGCTCCTGCTTTTAGACTAGCTTCTAGACCTGCCATAAATGCTTTTGCTAAACCTTGGTTAGTGGGGAAACTCACAATATGGTCTACCCCATATTCTTTAGCAACTTCAACTGTTCGATCTTGACTACCGTCGTTGACGATCAACCATTCGATCGTGTCTACTCCTGCTAACTTTCTGGGCAAAGCAGCAAGAGTTACCCCTAAAGACTCTTCTTCGTTATAACAAGGAATTTGAATAATTAATTTTGTCATTGGATAGGTATTTCTCCTAGGTGTCTCAAGAAATTTAAAAAAAAGCAGAGGATATTCAGGAGGTCTCCTTTCTGTTGCCTGCTTCGAGCAAAGCTGCTTTGAATAATTAATAATTAACAATTAATAATTAATAATTAATAATTACCTTTTCTTATAAAGAAGAGGATTGGCTAAAAGGATAACGACCGCTTTTTTCTCCATGAATGGAGAGCCTTTATACCTTAATTTTTCGGTAAAAAAGGTTTTTAAGGGCAACTGGCCATTAAATATAGTGATTTTGGAATAGATTATCATCACTTCGTCTCTAAAGTATGAAATACTGTATTAGTGGTAATAACTTTAATAATATTGGCCAAATTTATTATAGATTAGGCCACTTCCTCCACAAAACTCATAAACTATAGCAGAAGGAAAAATCTGGCGTTGTCTAATTTTTAAGGTTTTGATATGTCCTCACCAACTCTTTCTTTGCTATAAACCAAAAACTAATCAACCTTATCAAAATTATTAAAATTTTTCGGCTCCAAATTTCAAGTTTTACGGAAACAATTGGTTATCAAAGGAAGTATACATAATTGTATCTATCTGACTTTCGTGCGCAATGATTAATGACTATTCTGGCTGCTTTATTGACACCATCACTGATTTGGCAGTTACGTTTTTCAGTAATAGCAGCTAATCTAAGTTGTCTAATCTCAACAACTCCCTTGTTTTCATCTCCCGGTTAAAACATAGGAGCCTTATAATGTCGCTTTTCGGTAAAGTTAAGTAAGGTTAAATATTGAGATATAAAATTTTCCTAAAAATTTGGTTATTGTTCCTACCTGTTCCTTCTTTTGGAAGAGATGTCTAACATTTAATATTCTATTAAACACAGTTTAATCAAAAAATGATACATAAAAAATCCTGAGTTCTTAAATTTATCGGAAAATGAGTAAATAAAAATTTAGCTTTTTACTCTACAGCAAATCCTTATATTCTTGATTGTTTGTTGCGCGTTTCCTTCAAAGATATGTTTACAAATCAAATCAGAATGCTACAATAACGATTGATATTTCAATTAGTTATAGCAGAAGGAAGAACTAAGATAAGAAGAGAAAATCCGGGGTTATCTGAGTTTTAAACTTTTGATATTTCCACACCCTTTTCTCCCGCTGCTATAAAAGTTTTTCATTAGGGTAAGCATTTATTTCAAATAGAGAAAAAATATGTCTACTAGACCAAGATAATTGTGTCTATAAAAAAGCTCTGAGGAAAAAATCATGAATCAACAAAGTATCTCTAGTTATGTTGGTCTCGTTCAATCTTTATTGGTTTGCCCTAGTGGTAATGAAAATCAAATTTTGCAAGCTAATCAAAACTTGATAGACCATAAATTAGTTCAAGTAATGAAACAAATAGCAAAAACAAAGGAAAACATGGGCGATCTGAATGCTCAATGGTTGCAAAATTTGGCGACAATGTTAGAGACTAACTTGGAATATGCTTCCCAACCTGTATACCGGGAAATATATCGAAATTTCCTCATGCAAATTTTACAAGTAATCTCAGACAATGAAGGAAAACCTGAAGCGGTATATTCTTTACTAGAATATAATCAAGATAAACTGAATCAAAATTTCATAACAGTGCTACGAACTTGGCCTGGAGAAAATTTCCAAAAAATGGAGCCTCAATTAGCAGAAAATATTGCTCTAGATATTGTTAATTTGAGTAACCTAATTTTACAGTTTCCTTTTGGTAATCAAAGTAATAACGTAGAAATAGCAATTGCAGGTTATGAAAATGCTCTACAAGTTTTATCCCGTCAACAATTTCCGATAACTTGGGCAGCTATCCAAAATAATTTGGGTACTAGCTACCACAAACGCACTGTCGGAAACCCAAAAGAAAATATTGAATGGGCGATCGCTTGCTACTATCAAGCACTTCAATTTAGGACTTACTCTGCATTACCTGAGTCATGGGCAAGCACTCAGAATAATCTGGGTAATGCCTATCAACAACGTGGTATAGGGAAAAGAATAGAAAACTTAGAGAATGCGATCGATTGTTATCAGAAAGCTTTAAAAGTCAAAACTCTAGAAAAGCTACCTCAAGAATGGGCCAGTATCCAAAATAATCTGGGTAGTGCTTACCACGATCGGATCGCAGGAGAGCAACAGGAAAATATTGAACAGGCGATCGCTTGCTATAATTTAGCTCTCAAAGTACGTACTCGCCAACATTTTCCTACAGACTGGGCAACTACTCAAAATAATCTGGGAAATGTTTATCTTGATCGGATAACAGGAGATAGACAAGATAATCTTGAAGAGGCGATCGCTTGTTTTGTTAGAGCGCAAGAAGTATATACTAAAGAAAGTTATCCTCTCTACTGGGAAATGATTTTCAATAATTTAGGTATCGTTTATAATGAACAGAATTTGAGAAAGGTAGGTTGATCGACAATTAATAATGGCGTTGCTGATTCTGGGTATGATTTTGCCCCTCTAGCCCCCAAAATTGGGGGGAATAAAATTCTAAAAGTCCCTCTTTTTATGCCCCTCCTGTCCCCCTTAGAAAAGGGGAAGCCAGAGGATGCTTCGCTTTTGAAGGATGGGAAGCCAGAAGATGCTGCGCTTTTTGTTGAATGGGGGATGCGCGGGGGCTTGACTAGAAGCAAACAATTGCACAATTCAGCAACGTCTAATAATTAATAATTACCTCTCCTTGAAAAGAAGTAGACAGTAGTGGACTGACACACCTAAAATAGTGCATTAATTAGAGTTTGCTTATGGAAGTCTTTTTTAACAGGAGTAGCCAGAATCAAGAATTCAGAATCCAGGAGGAATGAGATTCCGAGAAGAAATAGCCAGAAGAATCTTCCCTTGATTTTCTCACCATATTTTGCCAAAAACCCTAGATTTTTGAACTGGAACTACCTAAAAGCTGATACTCCCTTAGTACCTGCAAAGTCTGAAACCTTTGCCATTAAATACTTTGATATTTAATCAGCAAGCCCTAATTAAAGAATTTTTGCGGAGGAGTAGCAGCTCGTACTAGAGATGATTTAGAAATAGCATTAATGGAAGCAATTGAGCAAGTGACTCTAACTGATATTAGAAATTGCTTCACTCATTGCTGTTACTGTACTTCACCATCTTCAAAAGTGCTGTAACTCAAATTACGCTAGAAGGAATTGAATAAAGTAAATAAAGCAGGAATTAGGAGATGGAATTAATTAGTGGTGGATTAATAGAGTAATAATCTATATTTATACACCCGAATAATAGCAATGATAAAGCTGATATTTATAACCGTCTATTAATGGAAATTCACCTTTATCAATCTGGCAGTTTTCTACTGTAGTATTAAAATCACTCGCAAAATTTACTAACCATAAATCAAAAGGATATTTTAGTCTATTGATAATTTTATAAAGTGAATCCACAGTATTTTCTATATCAGTTTTTTGCTCTACTAAAATAAATTTGACACCCTCTAAATGTTTTTCCTGACAAATACTTTCTTTTCTACATTTTTGCTGATTTTTTTTTCTCATATTCCAGGCTATTCCCATCAATTCTCCAGTTTCAACATGAGTATAATGAGCCGTAGCAATAACTATTGGTTTGTCAGATTTTTTTTCTATGAGAGAAACGAATAAATCTGGTCGATAATATTTTTGATAACCTAAATTTGAAACAACAGTTAATCCACTTAATAAAGCCATTAACAAAATTAACATTACTGCTTTTTTGCCAGTAGTTGTGCAAATAGAGAGATTAAAGAATTTACTTTTAACAAACTGCCGATTAAAAATTTGCGCGAGAATTGCTGCTACTAAAATAATTACTGCTGGAAAATAAACAAAACTGTAACGGGCACCTCTAGTTAGGTCAATACCGAAAATATAAGTAAAACCAAAAAATAATAATGTACTAGCTAATATGACTCCGGCAAAAGTAATGAGAGAAAGACTAATATCGGATTTTTTTAAACAATTAATAGTGCTACGAATAAATAGAGGAAATAGCCAGATAAAAAATAAAATCATCACCACAACAGAAATAATTGCTATGGGAAAAATCGGAGATTCTATCGGCAATAAAAATAACATAGTAATCCATGTAGCCAGGAATTGAAAAATCGGACTGAGCAAATTTTTTAAGTTACTATCGCTAATCGCAATCCATTTTGTTAATTCACTGCTATAACCATTTTTCCAAAAAGGTAGCCAAACTAAACCACCAGCTAAAGTTCCCAAAATTAGTATGTAGAAACTAGCAAGTGATTTGATGAGAGTATAGAAATTCAAGAATTTAGAATTAAGAATTAAGAATTTAGAATTACCTCTTCTTATAAATAAGAGGATTGGATCAAAGGATTTTTTTTCTTCTTCCTTCTTTATTCTTCCTTCTTCAACTTTTTCTTTTGAGTTTAATAGCCCGTCATCTACAGGGTATTTAAAATTGGTAGAAGTTTGAGTCCCCATCAACTTTTTCCTTCTTCCTCCTTCAACAAAAACTTTCCACAAAAATAGAGAGATTAAAACCATTGCTTCAGCACAGAGAGTCAAAGTAAAAAAATAGTGGGTGGCAATACCTAAACTATTAACTACTACCCAAATAAATGCTGTAAAAATTGACAAAGATTGACCTTGCTGAAAATGGCGAATACTAATAGTTAAACAACTAAAAGAAGCAATAACAAATAAAATAACTAAAGTATAATGACGAGCCTCTTGAGCAAGATAAATACCATAAGGAGAAACAGCCATTATTGCAGCAGCAAATTGCCCCACTAACCGAGAATGAAAAGCTAACCTAGCCAAACCATAAATAGCAGGAATAGAAACAACGCCAAATATCACACTCAAAGACCGCGCACCCCATAGAGAAACGAACTCCCCTTCTGTAGAAAAAAACTGCATCCACCAATGAGTCAAGATAAAATAGACAGGAGGGTGGTTACTATGAGTTAATAGGTTATCAACTACATTATTAATATCAGTATTGACATTAAACTGTAGGGGTTGGAGTAAAATTTCTGGAGCGATCGCTCGATCTAGCGGTACATCCTGGAAACTATTACCCAAACTAAAAACCAAAGTAGAAAATTCATCCGCCCAAGGTGGTTTACCATCTAAATTAGTCAGACGTAAACAAGTAGCGATCGCTATCCAAACTAGCAAAGGTAACCATTGACTGTGTAAACTCCTGCGCCAAAAGTTGACTATTTTCTGATTAATATCTCGATTAAACTTTCTCACTCTTACTTTTAACCTAATAAATATGACCGCTTTCAACTTGACAAACCAAAACCTAGAGACAATTTTAAATCGCGCTTTAGAAGGTTATGACCTATCTACAGCAGAAACGCTATTATTGTTATCCCCAACCTCTCAAGCAAATTTCGGAAAACTTGCCTTAACTCAACTTCCTACAGAAATAACCACTATCCAGAAAACAGCAGACAAACTCCGACAACAACAAGTAGGAGATACTGTTACTTACGTTATCAACCGGAATATAAATTTCACCAATATCTGCGAACAACATTGTAGTTTTTGTGCTTTTCGCCGAGATAAGGGAGATGAGGGTGCTTTTTGGTTAGATATTGGTCAAATTCTGGAAAAAGCTAATGATGCAGTGCAACGAGGGGCAACAGAAATTTGTATGCAGGGAGGATTAAATCTTCAAGCTAAAGTTGCAGGTAAATCTTTATCTTATTATCTGCAAATAGTAAAAGGTATTAAAGATGAGTTTCCTCAATTACATTTACACGCCTTTTCTCCCCAGGAGGTACAGTTTATTGCTAGAGAAGATGGCGTGAGTTATGAATATGTAATTGCTGCTTTGCGGGATGAGGGGGTCGGGTCGATGCCAGGTACTGCGGCGGAAGTTTTGGATGATGTAGTGAGAAGGGTTATTTGCCCGGAAAAAATTGATACAGCGACTTGGTTAGAAATAGTCAGCACAGCACATCGTTTGGGAATGCCAACCACAAGTACAATGTTGTGCGGTCATATTGAAACCCCTCAACAACAGATTTTACATTTAGAGAGATTACGATCGCTCCAACAAACTGCCATTGAGAAAAATTATCCTGCCAGAATAACAGAATTTATTTTATTACCATTTGTCGGGCAAGAAGCACCTGCACCTTTACGTCGGAGAGTGGGGCGCGACCAACCTATTTTGCTGAATGTTTTGTTATTAACAGCAGTGTCGAGAATATTTTTAGGAAATTGGATAATTAATCATCAACCAAGTTGGGTAAAAATTGGTTTGGATGGAGCAAAAGAAGCGTTGAAGTGGGGTTGTAATGATATTGGCGGTACGTTAATGGAGGAACATATTACAACAATGGCAGGTGCCGTTGGGGGTACTTGTATGGAAGTTGAAAATTTGCAAGAAGCTATTCGGAGTTTGGGGAGAAGCGATCGGCAGAGAGATACGCTTTATCAACCAACTCAAAAGTCAAAATTTAAAAGTCAAAAGTTAGAAGTTAGAAGTTTTAAGTATTTGTAGGTTGGGTTGAAGTTATGAAACCCAACAAAGAAAGTAACAGTTATACATAGATTTGTTGGGTTGCGCTATCGCTTAACCCAACCTACAACTACAACATATTATACATTTTCTGGCCAGCAATGCCTAAAAAAACAACTAGATTTTTGTTAAAATCAGACAACATAATAAGTGGTATTGGCAAAACGACTCTTTCTCTACAATTAATCCAAGAAATAAATGGGTTTGGAGACCAAACCCCTACGTTTAATTACATCATTTATCGCACCCTCCGCTTTTCTCCCACCCTCACCACAACTCTCACTAACCTTCTGCAAATTTTCGCACCAGAAACAGAAACTTCAGACAATATAGAAACCCTATTATCAGAACTACAAAAATACCTGAAAAAATATCGTTGCTGCATCATATTTGATGACGTGCAAAAATTATTTGCTCCTGGAAAACTTGCAGGTCAATACAAATCTGGTTATGAAGATTATCGGGATTTTTTTCAACTACTTGTCACAGTTTCCCATCAGAGTTGTTTACTATTAATAAGTAGAGAAAAAATCCCAGAAATTACCAAATTAGAAACAGAAAATTATCCAGTACGAACCTTAATTTTAGGAAGTTTAGGAGCTGCTGCAAATGAAATATGCCAAAAATGCCAATTAGTAGATCGAGAATCCTGGGAAAAATTGATTAATAATTATCAAGGAAATCCCCGATGGTTAGATATAGTAGCAACAACAATTCAAGAATTATTTAGCGGTCAAGTAGCAGAATTTATGGAATATGAAACTCTAATTTTACCAGAAGCATTACAAGCAGAATTAGAACAACAATTGCAGCATTTATCTTCTGTAGAAATTAGAGCTGTGGAGCAAATTGCCAATCAAAGCAAACCAATTTCAATAGGAGAAATAATTAGAAAATCAGAACTATCTATTCAGGAATCTGTAAACGTAATTCAATCCCTAAAAAAACGGTTATTATTAGATGGGCAGTTAGAGAATAATTTGACAGTATTTACTCTTAATCCTATTTGGAAAGAATATTTAAAAAATAAACTCGAAAAATCAGAAAATATCAACGAATTGTAGGGGCGGAATAGCCCCGTACTGGTTTACCAAATTTGTATTATAACTCATCTATTGAAATAGAATCCTGTGCAGTATGTCTGATTCTTAATACTTGTACAACCTGCCCTGTAACTACAAACAAAATCCGGTGTTTCTTGTAAATCAATTGCCTAATTTCTCTACCAATATCAGCACTCTCAGGAGCAACAGGACATCTGTTTGGGAAAGTTTCTAGAGACAAAATTACATCTACCAAACCGTTATACCATTCCGAGGCTTTTTGAAGATTTTGTTGTTGAATCCACAAAAAGACATTTTCTGCATCAGATAAAGCAGATGGAGAAATTTCAACCTGAAATATCATGTTTTTTTCTTAACTCTGTTAATGCAACACGGGCAGGTTTTCCATAACCTTGTTCAAATTCTGTTATTCCTTGGCGAATTGCCACAACTGATTCAGCATAATCTAATCTTTCCAGTAATTTTTGATAGGCAATTGCATCTTGAATAACTATCTCTGCTTTGCCATTAACTGTCAAGACTATGGGTTTTTGTGTTTCTTTAATTTGCTGTACGAAATACTTAGGGTTATGCTGGAAATCTGTGAGTGAATGGTTGGTCATATCATTTTTTAAATTAAACATTAACTAGCTACCTCACCAATTACCATCATTGTGAGGGAGGTCGAGAAAGCAATTATTTTAGTTTACTCAATTATTACTTCCTTGGGTAATTTTCGCAATTACAATATCATAATTATATACTAACAGCAGATAATGACTGACAATAAAGTTTCCTCAAAAAGTATGACTCAAACTCTTCCAGCAAAAGACGTAAACATCCGCTATCTTATCGATAACTTCGGACTTCAAAAAAACCAAGACGAGGAATTTTTCCGGGAATGGCAAGATAATTTACCAGAACTTACTGACTTAGAAAAACAACTTTTAGACCAAGTAAAAGCTGGATTTATTAACCTAACAGATTATCCGCCAGTGCTAGAAAATATCGTGAGGATGGCAGTAGTTGACCCAATTTTATTTATTGGTGGATTTTTTCTTTATCCATTGTATATTCGTGCCGAACTTGCAATCAATTTAGCAGTCGAAGATGAGGATATTATTATTAAAGGTAAGATTGATACTTTGGTGTTAAAAGACCAATTCTGGGCAATGGTAATTGAGTCTAAAAAAGCTGAATTTTCTACTGAAGCTGGGCGGGGTCAAATTCTGGCTTATATGTTAGCAAATCCTCATCCAAGTCGCCCTAATTATGGGATGATTTCTACAGGTGGCGGTTTTATATTTGTTAAATTAGTTAATGGAGAACCACCACAATATGCTCTTTCAAAAATGTTTATTACTATTAATCCTGGTAATGAACTTTATGATGTACTTCGCATTCTCAAACACTTAACTCAAATTGCGTTAGAAGGAATTGATTGAAAAAGGCACAACGCAGAAAGGAAAATTGCTCATTATTGAAGTCAGAAGTTTGAAGTTTGAAGAAAGACTTTTGCAAGAGATATAAAAAAGAAAACGGGAAAGGTGAATATCATCTCAATTCATCGATCCCGTTTTAGGCAAATTAATATAAGACTTTAGTACAGGGTGGCGAAGCAGATACCATAAACCATACAGTTTTCTGCCTTCTAGTACCAAATAGGCAGACAAAATTACATCATACCCATGCCAGGCATACCCATGCCGCCCATGCCGCCCATACCGCCCATGCCGCCCATACCGCCCATGCCACCATCCATATCTGGCATCGCAGCTTTCTTCTCAGGTTTCTCAACAACCACAGCTTCAGTAGTTAATACCATACCAGCGATGGAACCTGCATTTTGCAACGCAGAACGTACTACCATTGCAGGGTCAAGAATACCAGCAGCAATCATATCTTCATATTCACCAGTTATGGCATTAAAACCAACACTGAAATCAGTAGAGCGAACTTTCTCTACAACTACTGAACCTTCTTCACCAGAATTATCAGCAATCTGACGTAAAGGTCCTTCTAAAGCACGTTTAACAATATCAGCACCAATCTGCTCTTCCTCACTTAAACTACCTTTCAACTCATCAACCTTAGTAGCCAAATCAATTAAAGTAGTACCGCCACCAGGCACAATACCTTCTTCTACAGCAGCTTTAGTAGCATTCAAAGCATCTTCTATTCTTAACTTGCGGTCTTTAAGTTCAGTTTCTGTTGCTGCACCAACTTTAATAACTGCTACTCCACCAGCTAACTTAGCGATGCGCTCCTGCAATTTTTCTTTGTCATAATCAGAGTCACTCTCTGCAAGTTGTCCGCGAATTTGAGCAATACGCTTTTTCACTTCCTCTGCTGTATCTCCAGCAGCAACAATAGTGGTGTTGTCTTTGTTAATAGTGATTTTCCGACCAACTCCCATCATCTCTAAATCTGCCATCTCTAGATTCAGACCTATTTCTTCAGAAATTAGTTGACCACCTGTGAGAATAGCAATATCTTGGAGCATAGCTTTACGGCGATCGCCAAAACCAGGAGCTTTCACAGCAGCAACATTCAGTACACCCCGTGCTTTATTCACCACCAAAGTAGCTAAAGCTTCCCCTTCAATATCCTCAGCAATAATTAAAAGAGATTGACCCGCACGAGCAACTTTTTCTAATACAGGTACCAAATCTTGAATAGAGGAAATTTTCTTATCAGTAATCAGAATGCGAGCATTTTCAAACTCAACTACTAACCGTTCCTGGTCAGTAATAAAGTAGGGAGAAAGATAACCACGGTCGATTTGCATCCCTTCAACAACTTCTAAATCTGTAGAGAGAGACTTAGATTCTTCAACGGTAATTACGCCATCTTTAGTAACTTTATCCATTGCCTCAGCAATCATTTGCCCTACTTCTGCATCGCCACCAGCAGAAACCGTAGCTACTTGAGCGATCGCTCCTCCCTCTACTGGTTTAGCAACTGCTTCTATTTCTTTGACTAGCTGATTAATAGTTTTTTCAATCCCTTTACGCACCGCTACTGGGTTTGCACCAGCAGTTATGTTTTTGAGACCTTCTCTAATCATAGATTGAGCTAAAACTGTAGCGGTAGTTGTGCCATCTCCAGCAATATCTTTTGTTTTGGATGCCACTTCCTGAATAAGTCTAGCACCTGTATTTTCGAGAGGGTCTTCTAGTTCGATATCCTTGGCTACGGTAATCCCATCATTCACGATGTGTGGTGCGCCAAATTTTTTCTCTAATAATACATTTCTACCCTTTGGACCCATAGTGATTCGGACTGCATCAGCTAGGGAATTTATTCCTCGCTCTAGAGCGCGTCTGGATTTATCATTAAATTCTACAATCTTGGCCATATACTTTCTCCTATTACTTCCAAATAAAAATTTAGCACTCGGCGAGGTAGAGTGCTAGTTCGTGGAAACCGTACATTTATCAAGTCAAAAGTCAAAAGTCAAAAGTTAAAAATTAAAAGTTAAAAATTAAAAGTTAAAAATTAAAAGTTAAAACACACAATCAAGTCAAAAGTTAAAAGTCAAAAGTTAAAACACACATTGGAAAGAGCTGCAAAAATTTTTTATTATAGGCTAATTATGGCTGAAAAATCAAGGGATAATTTTTTCGACTACCTCTATAGTTCCTACTTCTGTTGTACGTCGCAAATCCGGCGACTCCCCTATCTGACTCCTGATTCCTGAAAAATATCATAGTTATTTGTAGCCAAAATTTATTAAATTGGTATTAGGTGGTCGCTTTTCATTCAAATGAATATTAAATGAAGTAGTGGCGTAACACACCCAAAATGTTGCAATAGTAGGGGCGGGTTCCGCGTTAAATTAAATAATCTTAACCAATTAGATTAACCCACCCCCTATCTTATGTAGTCGTAATCAAAACTTTGTTAAACCACAGTGAGTATTATGGAAAATTTACAGAAAAAGCAGGTTGAAAAGGTACTAGAATACATTAATAACTATTGGCATAGCTTACAGCGTGAAGCTAAGAAACAAGAAAAAAAAGGTGGTACTTTACTTGATTTACCTTATCCATATTTAGTTCCTAGTCATCAAGGAATGTTTCAAGAAATGTACTATTGGGATTCTTATTTTATAGCACTCGGATTAATCAGAACAGAGTATGAAGAATACATTATTTATATGACAAAAAATCTGGCTGTTCTGTTCGAGCGTTTTGAAATTATTCCTAATGGTAGTAGATATTATTTTACTTCTCGTAGTCAACCACCTTTCTTGACACAATTGATGTGGCTTGCTTACGACGTAATGATATCTCAAAAGCGGGATGATGAGGCAAAAAAATTTTTAGCCGAGATGACTGAAATAGCAGAAAAAGAACACATTAATGTCTGGATGGCAACAACAAAAGATAATAACCGCTTAGTTTTTTTTCCTGACAAAAACACACCATCAATAGGATTATCCCGCTATTTTGATGTAAATTATTTACACGAATTGGCTTGTTGTGAAAGTGGTTGGGATCATTCTACAAGATGTGACGATCTTTGGTTAGACCACATACCTGTAGACTTAAATTCTATTCTTTATATTAGAGAACTTGATATTGCTAAAGCTAAAAAAATTCTTGGACAAAATGATTCTGTAGCCGAGTGGGAAGAGAAGGCAAAAAAGCGAAAAGAATTCATCAATCAGTATTTATGGGATGGCGATCGCCAGTTTTTCTTTGATTATAATTACCAGAAAAAAAGACGCAATCCACATTTATCATTAGCTGGCTTTTTTCCCCTATGGGCAGGACTAATGGAAAAAGACCAAGCTGAGAAAATGGTCCGAAAGTGGCTACCTGTGTTTGAACATCAGGGTGGCCTTGTTACTTCTTTGCAAGAGGTATCAGGAAGGCAGTGGGCTTTTCCTAATGGTTGGGCACCCCTTCAGTGGATAGTAGTTGAGGGATTAGAGAAATATGGATATTACGATGACGCAATGCGAATTCGGCAAAAATGGTGTCAAAATTGCTTCACTGTTTATGACCAGGGTATTTCTATCACGAATCAAGATGGAACAGAAACTAAGGAACACAGCCTCTGGGAAAAATATAATGTTGTAAATATAGGGGAAATTGCTGGAGATGGCTGTTATGGTCCATCTGTTAATGGCTTTGGTTGGACTAATGCTATTTTTAAAGTCTTTGCAGAACATCTAAAGTTCGACAATATTTAGATTTTTTAGTGTTGTTGAATGTTGAATATTTTATACCAAAGCAAGAAGGCAGAATAATTTTGGGAATTTGAAACACATAATTCACGATTGCCGAATTTTGATATAACATTAAGTCCGATTGTATAGTTTGTGTAAACCCAAGGGTGAATATTTACAGGAAACTTAAGTTTTTTTCTTACTCTTAAATCTTCATATTTTTCCCCTCTTCCTTCTTCCTTCTTTACCCAATAATTAATAATTAATAATTAAATAACTCTGGTTTAAAGCCTCCCCTTTTAAGGAAAAAAAGAAAATATTTCTTATATTCAATCCTCTCGGTTTTAATCTTTTTGTAATTATCAATTATCCATTATCCATTATCAATTATCAATTATCCATTATCCATTAATGAATCTTCCTTCTTCTTGATTAACTTGTTTTTTGTCTTGCTGCAAACATTCTTTCAAAGCTCATCGCAGCAACACCAATAATTACCAAAACTATGCCAAAAACCTGTCTTACTCCTAATACTTCTCCAATAACCAAAAGAGCAAATAAAGCAGTTAAAGCCGGACCAGAAGTACCAATTATAGATGCTCTTGCAGCTCCAGCAAATCTAATAGCAAAACTATTTAATACATAACTAGAAAGTGTTAAAATTCCCAGAATAATACCACCAACAATTAAACTAGACCACACATTCACACTAGAGTCGATATTAATATTAACTGACCATTCTGTAGGTAAAGGCATCATCAAACCTAAAGCAGAAAATACAAAAATTCCGGCAAAATTCACTAAACTAAAAGGAATCGGATGAAGTTTTCCTGCAGACATTTGTGTAAGGATAACATACCCAGAAAAAGTAATCCCAGCACCCACAGCAGCCACAATTCCTTGTTGATAATCACCCTCTCCACTAGGAAGCACTAAAAACCCTCCTATAACAATAAGAATCATAGCAAAAACTCTTACCATAGAAGGGCGATCGCCAAATAATCCCCAAGATACTAAAACAGTAATAATTGGATAAATAAAGAAAATTGTAATAGCAATAGCAGTAGATATATTACCTATAGAAATATATATCAATACCTGAGATAAGAACAAAAAGAAAGCACTACCAATAACCTTCCACCATAAAGAAAAATCTTTTGATTTGATCAGTCGCTCAATATCGCTCCAAACTGCAGGATAAAGAAATGTTGCAATTATAGGCATCAACAACATAACTACAATAAGTCGTAGTAATAAAATTAATAAAGAATTACCCACATTAGGAGCGATCGCTCCTTCTACTGGAAATAAGCCTAAAATTGTACTGGGTTGTGGAGATGTATTGAGAATAACTTTAATAAAAACATTAAATAAAGATAACAATGCTGCGGAAAGTAAAGCCAAAATCAAACCTACCTGAACTTGAGAAGCAGATTTTTTAAGTTTGCCAGTAGAATCAGTTTTGGACTTAGGGGATACTTCTGGAGACTCCGCAGGAGATGTCGTCAACATTGATTTTCCTGAAGAAGCAGTATTTACTGAATTCTGAGACTCAGACCGAGGAGTTTCATAACTTCCAGATGAAACTGTACTATTATTTTCCAGTTGTACCTGAAGACGACTGACCAAAGTTTCTAGAATGACCTCACCTTGCTGCTCCATACTACGCATACTATTTAACTGTACAGAAAGGTCACTTTGGTAACTATCCAACTCTTGCTTTAATGCCTCAAATGTGTCACTCAGAACACCAGATACAGAATCTCCAAATTCATTATCAGTCCCATAATAGTTATTTGAAGGATTAGTCATTGGTAACTCTCCCCCAGGAATACCAGCTTGTTGTAGTCCCGGATCGACACTCTCCGTTAAATCTCTAATTTTTTGGCCTAACTGTTTTTGTAAGTTATTAGCCAAAACCTGGGCTAATTGTTTAAGCCATAATTGTTGCTGGGCTATTTGTCGCTGAGATAGAGATTCGAGTTGTTTAGATTGCAACTGTTCGTATTGCTTTCGTAATTTACTTACATCTTCACTAAGTTGTTCTTTCTCGATTCTCAGTTTGTCTATATCTTGGCTTAACTGATTTGTCAGATTTTGACGAAAACTATCTAAGTCTTGAATTACTAATTTCAGGACTTCTTCTGGTGATTTGGGAGTTTCGGCTCCATGATTTGGGGGTTGAGTATTCATCATAAAAAATCGGTAAGTTGGAAACCACCGTCTTTTAAGCGGTGGATGGAAACGACGGGAGCGAGTTTTAATCCGTCGTCAAACTTGGTACTGATAGCCGTCGCACTTGTAAATAGCTGTACAATATCTATAACTAATGCCTTGCACTACTAGGGCATCCCAAGATAGGAACTTTAACGCTTACCGATAACGTAGACCATGGAGGTCTTAGGCTGGTCAGTTGTTGGCCTTTCTTCTTGGAGCGTAGCAACAAGATTGTGCAAGCCCTTGGACTTTAGTCCTGGGGTTCCTGACTGTCCATATAGATATTTTAGTCGTTGGGTTTATCCTAACGGATAAGCTGGCGCTAACGTTCCTCAACCTAACCTATGACTATTGCAACATTATTTTTGCTGTATCAGTCTACTACATTATCTAAGATTGTTATGCGTAGGTCCTGACTTAAATACTAACTAGGATGTCCAAAACATAATCATCAAACTAGCAAAAGTAATATTTGATCGATAATGCTTAATATTTGATTATTTTGTTAGTGCTTGCGTTGCTCGTAACCATTGATATATACTTATAGATTGTGAGTTTTAAAGAATATTATGACAGCCCAAGAAATCATTCGCTCAATTGAAACTGAGGAAATAGAAAACCTCAAACAAGGCTCGAAAAAGAAATTGCCTCAAATCTATGTAGGTGACACTGTCAAAGTAGGGGTCAAAATTATAGAAGGAGGAAAAGAAAGAGTCCAGCCCTATGAAGGTACTGTAATTTCCATGCGGAATGGAGGCATCAATGAAACTATTACAGTTCGTCGTGTTTTCCAAGGTGTCGGGGTAGAAAGGGTATTTTTACTTCATTCTCCTAGGATTGCCAGTATAAAATTAATCCGTCGAGGTAAAGTGCGTAGAGCAAAACTCTACTACTTGAGAAAACGTATTGGTAAGGCCACCCGTGTTAAGCAAAGATTCGATCGTCCTTTATAGTTTCCAAGATGGTTTAACAAATTATTTGAAACTTGATGAACAGTTATGTTATACTAAACTAATAAGAGGTCATTAAGGTTTAACCCAAGACCTCAACTATGCGCTCTTAGTTCAGTTGGTAGAACGCAGGTCTCCAAAACCTGATGTCGGGGGTTCGAGTCCTCCAGGGCGCGCTTAA
>NZ_CEZPJD010000037.1:21803-23203 GCF_983059655.1 Okeania sp. | reverse complement strand
ATATGATTCTGTTATTGGGTGGAACTCGCCTATACACATGACTTTTTATTCAACGTAAAAACAGGATTTCGCCACTGAATATATATATAGAAGGGATGCTCAGACATCAAAACACCAGAAAAATATTCATCTTGTGAAGCTCTAGTCAAAAAAACAGTGACAACACCGAAAAATTTTCACCCCATCAATATATTTTTTCATCATGTAGAAGCGATGTAGCTAACGCTAGGCTCCGCCAACGCTACGCTCAAGTCAAAAGTAAAAAATAAGAAGTCAAAAGTCATAAGTAATTCTTGAGTGTTGATAATTGCCCTAACCTAAATATTGAGAAACAAAGAAAAACTGTCATTTTGTGGAGCTACTAAAAAATCGGCAGAGTTTTCCTCTTGCATCCCCAAAAAAATTATGATATGATTTAATCGTTGGGGGTCGTTAGCCCCTGCACATGACTTTTTATTCAACACAAAACAACATATCGCCACTGAATATATAGAAAGGATACTCAGACAGCAAGACAAAGCAAAATATCATCTTGTGAAGCTCCAAAACAGCATGACCGAAGAAAACCCTCGACAGTTAAGAATGTATACCTTTTCAACGTGAAACCCTTTGCCTATATATATTTGAGACTATTTTATGATTCTGTGAAGTTTAAATTCAACTAAACCCTTCTGATACCAATTCAGTGTTAAATAATTTCCTAAAATTACTGTATTATCAAAGTTTTGAGCTGATAAAATCTTACTTTTGACTTTTGACTTTTGACTTATAACTTCCGTGAAACGGTATTCCCTCTTCCTTCTACAAATGACCAAAAAAATCAATCAGAAACTAATAATTTTCCTAGCATTTCTACTATCATCATTCTTCCTCAGATTCTGGACATTATTTGTATCAGTATTAGACAAAGACGAAAGCATCTATATATTAGGAGCAGATAGTCTATTAAACGGCAACCTCCCTTATATAGAAATTTGGGATAACAAACCTCCAGGCATTTTTATTTTATTTTCCCTAACAATGCTAATTTTAGGAAAATCGATAATATCAATCAGAATCTTATCCATTATCGCCACAACTTTTACCAGTTATTTTTTATATAGCATTGGTGCAATTATTGACAAAAAACAAGGAGAAAAAATTGGATTATTAGCAGGTGTCTTATACGCTATTTTTTCCCTACATAATGATGGTGCTGCTGCGAATGCGGAAATTTTGTTTGCTCCTTTAGTGACTGGAGCATTTTTATTATTATTTCAGAATAGGAAACTATCAAATATTAAAGTATTTTCGATAGGTCTAATTTTAGGGATAGGAATGCAAATCAAATATTTGGTAGTTATGGATGTTTTGGGATTAATTTTATTGGGAAGTTTATTTCAGAAGGAAGAAGGAAGAAG
>NZ_CEZPJD010000037.1:0-21703 GCF_983059655.1 Okeania sp. | reverse complement strand
CTCACTGCTAATAGTAAATATGTAGCAATGGTCAATTTTTCTTTGTCAGACCTTTTCAGTAGACTCAGGAAACAGGTATTAGGAAATATTTTATTGTGGTTATGTTTGTTTTGGAGTCCGGTTTATTTGTTTGTCTTTGCTAGAGGTAAATTAAAACAAGAACGAAATTTAATCTATTTATTTTTATGGTTTAGTTGTGCTTTTTTAGCAGTTTTATTATCAAAGCGATTTTATAATCATTACTTTTTGCAATTATTACCTCCTTTATGTCTAATTAGTAGCTATGTAATTATTAAATCTGTTCATTTACCTCAGCAAAAATCTCAAGACCGGAATTTATATGAAGAAGGAAATCAACAGAAAAAAACCATTATGAGAAATTTTCAAAAAATTTCTCTTGACTTCCCTTCTGCCTTGCCAAATATATTTCTATCTCTAATCTTAATATATCCTTTTACCCAAGCAGCTTATAACAAATTAAGTAAAAATCTAGAATTTATCCATTATCGATATATAAAAAAAATAGATACATGGGATGACAGAGAAGCTTTAATTGCTAAATATTTACAGCAGAGAATTAGACCGACAGATTATATATATGTTGTCAATTATGAACCGATAATTTATTACCTAGTTCCCACAAAAATTCCCACAAAATATGCTTTTTCTAGTCATTTAACAGCCATGGCTCAAATTTTACCTACGGGTGCTCTACAAGAATTAGATAAAATCATGGCGAAAAATCCCAGTTATATATTACTAGCAGAAAAAGATAATATTAGTCCGGAATATAGAAGTCATCTCAATCAATATTTAGAAAAAAAATACTTTCTAGAAACCACAATTCAAAACGTCAGATTATATAGACAGGTGCATCTCAATTTTGAATAAAGCCAAAAAAATATTGCTTTTAGGGAACAGGGAATAGGTAGATAGGGAATATATTAGGAGCAAAAGTATTTATGCTAAAGTTGACGGTTATATATACAGTCATTATAATAACAAATGTATAGAAATAAGGTCGATTCTCTATGCTATTGAAATACAAGTACAAGCTAAAACCCCATAAAAGTCAAGCGGTTATTATTGCTAATTGGTTAGAAATGGCTAGGAAGCAATACAATTACCGTTTAGCTGAACGGTTGAATTGGTTTGAAGCGACGCGCACACCAGTAAATTCTTGTCCTTTGAATGTTTCAGTAGTACCAGTAGAAAGAATTTATCAAAATATCCCAGAGTTCAGGATACAAACACGAAACGGCAGAAAGAAAGATAGTAATGGCAATCCAGTAACAAGGAAAGGAGATAAGCATCCCAATATAATCAATGGATATGTTGTTTGGGAGACTGTTCAACTAGCAGGTTTAGCACAAGCTAAAAAACTATTTCCTGAATACAAGTCTATGCACTCTCAAGTGCTGCAAGATGTTGTCCAACGTGTACAAGCAACAATGGATAACTTTACCAAGCCTGACAAAAATGGTAAAACCAGTGGTAGACCTAAATTTAAAGGCAGGCATTACTATAACTCTTTTAGTTATCCTCAACTATCAAATGCAAATCTTGCCAAAAATGCTAACGGGCGTTTTTGTCTAAATCTGCCAAAGATAGGTTTAGTCCCTTTTGTATACAATCGCCCAATACCAGAAGGATTCAAGGTTAAGACAGGAACAGTAATTCGTGAAGTTGATGGATACTATATCAGCTTAACTATAGAAGATAAGACTGTACCTGTAGAGGTCGTAGAAATTCAACCCACCTTAGAAAACTCCAAAGGTATCGATCTAGGATTGTTGCACTATGCTGTTACATCTGATGGAGAATTTATAGAAGTTCCTAAATTTTTCAGGCTCTGTGAGCATCGCTTGTCTAAACTACAGGTGAGATTGGCTAAGAAACAGAAACATTCAAAATCTTGGAAAATTCTCAAACGTAAAGTAGCAAAACTTCATCAATTAATAGCTAGACAACGACTGGACTGGCAATTCAAACTAGCTTACCATCTGTTTTCAGATATTAGTGTGATTTTCGCGCGAAGACTTGCAGATATCAAATTTAGTCCGACGTTGTAAAGCAAAATTAGGACATAATGGTCAGTTCTTACCAAACGGCCAATCTGCAAAGTCAGGACTGAATAAGTCTTTACAAGATGCAGCTTTTGGTCAATTCATCCAAATTTTAGAGTATGTGGCTTGGAAACTGGGTAAACGAGTTATCAAAGTAGACCCAAAAGGTACGTCTCAATATTGTTGGGAGTGCTTGAGAAAAGTTTCTAAAAGCTTATCTGAGCGCTGGCATTCTTGTAGTAATTGTGGTCAAGAATTAGACCGTGATTATAACTCAGCACTCCTAATACAAAAAATAGGATTGCTATCAACACAGGAGGAGGACGTCACTTCTGTAAAAACTGCGGTCAGGGCGAACCAGACTGAAGAATCCCGCGATGCCTTTGTAAGTGCAACGTCGGGAGTATGTCAAAATCTCTAGTCAAAATAGTAGCAATCATGGTAGACAAAAAAAATCCCGAACCGACTATTACTATTGCGGTTAACTAGCTATTAGCTTTTAGCAGCTCTGGTTTAAATCCCCTTATAAACTTTTATTGCTGACTGCTGACTGCTGACCGCTGACCGCTAAAAAAAAATCATTTTTTATGACTACAGAAACCGAAAAATATATCCTAGCTCTTGACCTGGGTACAACAGGCAACCGAGCAATATTATTCAATTCTCAAGGCGCTAGTATCGGTCAAGCTTACAAAGAACTTACTCAATATTACCCTCATCCCGGTTGGTTAGAACACGACCCAGAAGAAATATGGGAAGACACTTATGCCATGATCGAACAAGTATTCCGAAATACTAATATTTCCCCCTCAAATGTAGAAGCTATCGGTTTAACAGTACAACGAGAAACCTGTCTCCTATGGGATAAAACCACAGGTAAACCCCTGCACAAAGCAATAGTTTGGCAAGACCGTCGCACTGCACCTATGATTCGAGAATTAGCAGCAAAAGGCAAAGCAGAAAAAATTCAAAACTGTACCGGATTAGTTTTAGATGCTTACTTCTCAGCGACAAAACTATCCTGGATGCTGGAGTGGGTAAAGCGAGAACAACCCAATATTAACCTCAATAACGTATTGGCAGGTACTATCGATACTTGGATTTTGTGGAAACTAACTGGTGGGCAAATTCACGCCACTGACCATAGTAACGCCAGTCGCACAATGTTAATGAATATTGAATCCCTAAATTGGGATAGAGAATTATTAGACTTGTTTCAAATACCTAGAGAAATAATGCCGGAAATCAAACCAAGTTTCAGCATATTCGGCAAAACAAAAGCAGACTTATTAGGAGTATCAATTCCCATAGCTACAATTTTAGGAGACCAACAAGCCGCCTTATTTGCTCATGGTTGCGATCGCCCCGGAATGTTAAAATGTACTTATGGTACAGGTAGTTTTTTGATTGCTAATACTGGAGATAGTCTTACTAAATCTCAAAATCAACTATTATCAACTATTGGATGGACTCAACAAATAAACGGTAATTTGAAAACATCTTACGCTCTAGAGGGGGCAATGTTTACCACAGGAGCTTGTATTCAGTGGTTACGGGATGGGTTGAAACTCATAGACTCCGCAGCAGAAACTGAACATCTGGCAATGGAAGTGGAAGATACTAACGGTGTTTATTTTGTACCTGCTTTAAGTGGTCTCGGTGCCCCCCACTGGGATATGAATGCTCGCGGTGCTTTTCTCGGAATTACTGGAGGTGTGAAGCGGGAAAACATGGTTAGAGCAGTTTTGGAATCAATTGCTTTTCAAGTTAAAGAAGTTGTGGATGCTCTGAATAAAGATAGCGGAATTCTAATGACTAATTTAAAAGTTGATGGTGGAGGTTCGCAAAATAATTTTTTAATGCAATTTCAGGCAGACTTGTTGGGTATTCCTGTGGAGCGACCTGCCTTTATTGATGCTACTGCTCAAGGAGCTGCTTTTGCTGCTGGTTTGACAGTAGGTTTATGGGATAACTATCACAAATTAGTGAATAATAGTAGAGTTGGGCAGGTGTTTGAACCCAGTGAAAATACTGCAAAAGTACAAAAAAATTTTATGGTTTGGCAAAAAGCTGTTAGTAGGGCAAAAAATTGGATTGATTGAAGAAGGAAGAAAGCAGAAGGGAAATTGCTTATGGATAGTCTTTGACACGCCACTTCTTAAGCGGGTTTGATATTATACAAAATCCCAAAATTCTTGCTACGTCTCCTTGAGAGTATGCAGTAGATAGTAAGATTAAAAGACATAAGATATCTTGGCTTAATACTAATAATCGTGACAAACATTACTTAACTATTATTATTACTTAATAACTGAAGTATTCATGAAGTATAACATTAATGTATGGGAATTGGTATTAGACAGATATATCTGATAATAAAAAATAGGCGTTGCTGATTCTGGGTATGATTTGATAATTTTATATTTTGGATTTTGTCTTTTGGATGGTTTGAACTACTTGTTAATATTAACTGTTCCCTGTTCCCTATTTCCTATTCCCTATAAACCTACTTTCATACCTTAATTAGATATCTCCAAAAATCAAAAATAAAATCAATTATCACACATAAATCATCAATTATTTCCCCTCCTGGGAGGGGTTAGGGGTGAGTTCCTTACTACCTACTGCCTACTACCTATTTTCTGGAGATGCCTATTGATGAATACAAAGAAAACATAAAATCTAAATATGTTCTTCTTTATAGTTATGATAATTCCTCAAGCAGTTACAATTATTGATAAACAATCCCAATATAATGGTATGGATATACAGGAGAATAGTAACATGGATCTTGGAATTTCCATCATCGGAATTGCAGACAATATAACAGTGGGAGTAGGAGGTAGTTCCTCTACAGTTGTGGCTCCTAGACAGTCTAGTCAAGTTGTTAACAAACCATATCCCAACTACAAAGTTATTGTTTTAAATGATGATTTCAATACATTTAAGCACGTTGCTGAATGTTTGCAAAAATATATTCCAGGTATGACAAGCGACCTCGCTTGGGAGTTAACTCACCAGGTTCACAACGAAGGTCAAGCCACAGTTTGGGTTGGCCCTCTAGAACAGGCAGAATTGTATCATCAGCAGTTGAGTCGGGCAGGGTTAACAATGGCACCATTGGAAAAAGCATGAACGAAGGCAGAGGGCAGAGGGCAGAAGCAATGCAAGTCTACCTTTGTGAAAACCACCATAAAACTTAGACAATGCCAAATTTTCCTTCTTCCTTCTTCCTTCTTCCTTCTCTCTTCTTCCTTCTGCTATACACATGATAAAATTCTTCCTGAGATAACTATAAAAAAATATTATGCAGTTAACACCCCAAGAAAAAGATAAACTATTAATTTTTACTGCTGCTTTATTAGCAGAACGTCGTAAAGAAAAAGGCTTAAAATTGAATTATCCTGAAGCAGTTGCCTATATTTCCGCAGCTATTTTAGAAGGTGCAAGAGAAGGTAAAACTGTGTCTGAATTAATGAGTTTTGGTACAACTTTATTAACAAGAAATGATGTCATGGAAGGTATCCCAGAAATGGTACAAGAAGTTCAAGTAGAAGGAACTTTTCCTGATGGTACAAAATTGGTAACTGTACATAACCCCATTCGTTGAAAACTACAATTTTTGAAATACAGAATAAATAGGAAAAAAATAACTATTATGATTCCAGGTGAAACGATCATTCAAGAGGGAGAAATTGAATTAAATGCAGGTCGCCCCACAGTAAAATTATTAGTAGCTAATACAGGCGATCGCCCAATTCAAGTTGGTTCCCATTTCCACTTTTATGAAGCAAATGATGCTTTGAGTTTTGACCGCGAACTCGCCAAAGGAATGCGTTTAGATATTCCCGCAGGTACTGCTATTAGATTTGAACCAGGAGATGAACGAGAAGTAATTTTAGTACCCTTTGTTGGAAAGCGAGAAGTTTATGGTTTTAATGGCAGAATTAATGGTAAGTTAGACAATTAGACCTCTCTGGAAAAGAGGGAGTAGGGAGTGGGGGAGTAGGGGAGTAGGGGAGTAGGGGAGTAGGGGAGTAGGGGAGATAAAGACACCTAGAAATAAAAATCTATTGCACTATTTAAGATGAAACAGTCCAGTACTATAAAAAACCATCTGCTTAAGAGATTCAATTTCAGTTTGATTGAGGTCTCGCCACTCACCAGGTTGAAGTTCATTTATGGGCAGACCGGCGATCGCTACTCTAACTAACCTTAGCGTTGGAAAACCCACTGCTGCTGTCATTCTTCGTACTTGACGGTTTCGACCTTCTGTGAGAGTAATTTCTAACCAAGCAGTAGGCACAGTTTTCCGAAATCTAATTGGTGGATCGCGGGGTGGAAATTTTGGCTCTACAGATAACAATTTTACTTTTGCAGGTCGAGTCTGATAATTTTTGATCGTTACACCTTGTTGTAGTTTTCTTAATGCTGCATCATCTGGTATTCGTTCCACTTGTACCCAATAAGTACGAGGATGAGCAAATTTAGGGTCAGTTAGTCGGTGTTGGAGCTGTCCATGATTTGTTAGTAGTAAAACTCCTTCACTATCTCGGTCTAATCTACCCACAGGATAAACTGAAGATACAGGAATATAATCTTTAAGGGTTTGACGTTGGTTAGAATCATCAGTGTTATCAGTGAATTGACTTAAAACATTGTAGGGTTTATTAAATAAAATATATCTGTAATTCATTAGACATCTCCAGAAAAGAGGGAGTAGGGAGTAGGGAGTAGGGAGTAGGGGGAAATAATTGACAATTTATGTACCATAATTGATTTGATTTTTTATTATTGGAGATGTCTATTAGTAAAATTATATCAAGTAACGAAAGCAAAGTTTTTTCTTCTTCCTTCTTCAAAGCAGTTTAAAAAATTCTCATAATTGTAAGATTTCGTCCTTCTTTTTTAGCTTGATAGAGAGCTTCATCTGCCGTTTTAATCAACTGTTCTAAGGAAGACCCTGGTAAAGGAATAGTGCTAGCTACACCAAGACTCAAGCTCACAAATGGCGATACTTTAGAAGCACTATTAACCAAATTCAAACCCATAACTCGCTTACGGATCGATTCGGCCACATAATATCCACCTTTACCATCTGTTCGAGGTAATACAACTACAAATTCCTCGCCACCGTAACGTGCTACTAAATCTCCAGGTCGTTTTACTTCTGCTTTGATCGCATTAGCAACTTCTTGCAGACACTTATCCCCTGCTGGATGACCATAAGTATCATTATAAAGTTTGAAATAGTCAACATCACAGAAAATCAAAGATATTGGAGCTTTTTCTCTTGCCATACGTCGCCATTCCCTGTCAATATATTCGTCAAATATACGACGGTTAGCAATCTTAGTTAAACTATCTAGAGTAGCAAACTGAAATAACTTTTCATTAGCAGTTTCTAGTTGTTGATATAATTCTGACTGTTGTAAGGCGATCGCTAATTGTCTAGCTAAATGTTCAATAAATTCAACTTCTGAAGCTTGCCATCTTCTTGATTTTGAACAATGGTGAGCAATTAATAATCCCCATAATTCTTCTCTAGAATAGTCACAAAAATCTGTATTAGACAATTGTTCTTGACTGTTTTTTGATATTGGTACTACTAAATTAGATTTTACTTGAAACCGAGTCAGAAATTCAATATGATATGGAATTAAATCGGCAATAGATATATTTTTAGTAAGATGTGTTGGCTGTAGATTATCGTTGCTAGAATATGAATTTATACTAATATTTTCTAGAACCGATTGCAGACCAGGAGCAATAGATTCCATTAAGACTTGGCCAGTTCCATCTGAATGAAATTTATATATCAATACCCTGTCAGCTTTGAGAAATTTTCTGACTTCATCTACTGTATTTTTGAGAATATCATTCAGGTTTAATGACTGACGTATTCGTTCTTGAATAAAGGTCATTAATTGGGATCTTTCTGTTTGTTTTCTTAACTCCTTAACAAGTTGATTAATTTGCAAAATTCGACGGACTCGCTGACGTAAAACTACTAATTGAATCGGTTTAGTAATATAATCTACCGCACCAACAGTAAAGGCAAGATCGATAGATTCTTGATCTTCAAAAGTAGTAATTATTAATACTGGAGTCCGATAGAGTAAAGGGTTGCTATCTAGTTCTGTATCTAGGGAAAAATTATTTGATAAATCCTTACTAAAAAGTTCTTGTAATCTTATACAGCAGGTAAAGCCATTCATTTCTGGCATTATTGCATCTAGTATAATTAGGTCTGGTATTTGATTACTACACATTTCTAAGCATTGTTTACCATCTTTTGCTTCTATTATTTGATACCCTTCTTGGTGTAATGCCTGATTAAGTAAATAACGAGTAGATTCTTCATCATCGACTATCATAATTACAGTAGAATTATTCTGTGACTGATTTGAAGTCATAAAAATATTATTAAAAAAGTACTTAAGAGTTAATTGTAATTTGACTAAATATTTCTTCCAATATATCTTGCAGTTGTGATTGTTTAATTGGTTTATTTAATAAAGCTGCAAAATTTAGTTCGTGGAGTAGATTTTTGTCTGGAGATTTACCAATAGGAGTTAACATAACTAATGGTAAAGATTGATATTTAGGTATTTCCCTAATAGCAGTAGCAGTTACCACTCCATCCATGTCTGGCATCTGCATATCAATAATTATTAGGTCAAATATTTGATTTTGGTTAACATTTTTATGTTGAAGAACCTCTATTGCTTCGATACCTGATACTACACCATGAGCTAAAATTCCCCACTGATTTAACTGCTTAGTTAAAATTTGTAAGCAAGAAGAATTATCATCTACAATTAATAATCGTTTTTTACGTAATTTTGGTATAAAACTCAGTTGACTTTTCACATTCTCATCAACTTTTACAATTAAGGTAAAATAGAAGGTAGATCCTATTCCTTCTTGACTTTCAACCCACATTTTACCACCCATCATCTCGCAGAGGCGTTTACTGATAACTAATCCTAATCCTGTTCCTCCGTATTCTCTAGTTGTGGAACTATCTACCTGACTAAATGGTTGAAATAATTTGTGCATTTTGTCTCGGGGAATCCCAATTCCAGTATCTTTAACAGAGATTTTTATTTCATACAAATTATTATCTATATTTTGTTGATTATTGATTTTTTCTGAATCTGTTATTTTATGAGCTGAAACATTAACTAAGACTTCTCCTTTTTGTGTGAATTTAATTGCATTAGAGAGAAGGTTAACTAGTATTTGACGTACTCTCATTTCATCTCCTGAAACTATACTAGGAGTATCATCTTTAAGTAAATAAGCTAATTCAATATTTTTGTTTACTGCCTTAATAGCTAATAAGTCAATACACTTTTCTATACATAATCCTAAATTAAAAGGTCTTTCCTCTAAATCTATTTTATTAGACTCTATTTTAGAAAAGTCAAGAATATCATTAATAATTCCTAGTAAAGAAATACTACAATCATGGACATCATTCAAATATTCTTGCTGTTCTGAATTTAAGTCACTATCAAATAACAAAGAAGTCATCCCAATTATTCCATTCATTGGAGTCCGAATTTCATGACTGATAGTAGCCAAAAATTCACTCTTAGCTTTATTCGCCACTTCTGCTGCTTGTCTTGCTTGTTGAAGAGCAATATTTTGTTCAGCAAGTTGTTGACGTTGGCTAGTTTCTTGCTCCAATAAATTAGCATGGGCGAGGGCAATTCCCACTTGTTGGGCAACATCTTCTAGTAGTTTAATTTCATCTTTTGTCCAAGTACGGTAACGATCGCATTGATGCAAGCAAATAATCCCATTGGGTTCACCTTGATAAGAGGTGCGAACCATTAACATAGATTTTAATCCTATGGAAATACATATTGATACCGAAACATTTGTTTGTAACAGGGGTTCCGTATAAACATTATCAGAGGCGATCGCTCTATCTTGTTCTAGAAGCTTTCCTATGTATGGATTATCTACTACCGGCATTTCTAAATCCATAATTGATTGATACCCTTCTTCTAAATACTCGGCTACAAATGGCACTTTTAATACTGCCCCTGGTTTATAGGAATGAATGATGCAACGATTGACTAGAAAAGCTTGGCATATTTGTTTTGCAGTAGTATCAAATATTCTCTGTGCATCTAAACTTTGACGAATATCTTGAGTAATTTGTCTTAATAGAAGACTACGTTGCAATTGTTGTTGTAGCGCTAAGTGAGTTAAATTTTGTTCAATTGCACTAGCGAGAATATTCGTCACTGACTGTAAAAAGTGAAGATCGTCAAGAGTAAAAGTATGTTTCTGATTAGCATAAGCTGCTAATATTCCTACTGATTGATGATTTCCCGGAATTATTAAACTGATACCACTGACAATGCCTTGGTTTAACAAGTCTTTGAAGTCTGGATACTCTGAAATTTTAGTTTTGAGGTCTTCAATAATAACTGGTTTTTCCGCAGCTAAAGTGTGAGTAATAATAGAATCAAAAGCCTTCGTAGCTACTGGTTGACTTATCAAAGTTTTTGCTTTATTCACACTAGCTTTCATTTGCCAAGTTTGAGTATCTGATGAATATTCCCAAATTTGACAATGGTCTAGTTTTAGAGTCTGACAAACTAGGGAAACTGCTTCTGACATTAGCTGACATAAAGAAATATTTTGTAAAGCACGCTGACCTAATTTTGCTAATGCTGCTGCTGCTGAAGCTTGAATAGCTAATTTTTGTTCTGCTTGTTTGCGTTCGTAAAGTGCAGCTTGCTGTTCGCTAATATCCCGCAAAATTATCGTAAATACAGTTTCATCTTTTAATTCTAATTGTGAAATTGATGCCTCTGCTGGAAATTCTGTATCATCTTTTCGCCTGGCAATAACTACAGCTAGTCTATGTTTTGTTTGATGATGTTTTACTTCTAGAGAGTTGTTGAATTTTGACTCTTGCCAAACAATTAATTTACTCAGCGATCGCCCTACAGCTTCCTGATTTGTATAACCAAATATTTTTTCTGCTCCTTGGTTAAACATTTGAATAATTCTATTTCTATCTACTGAAATAATTGCATCTTCTGCCATATCTAAAATACCTGCTAAACGAGCCTCAGAATTTTTTAGAGCTTCAGAAAATGCTATGCGTTCATGTATTTCATTTTCCAACTTCTGATTTAAATCTTTTAAATCTGCTGTCCGCTTATTTACTCTAGCTTCCAAACTAGCATTCAACATATTAATTTTTTCTTCAGCTAAAATACGTTCTCTAATTTGCTTTTCTAATTCCTCATTAGTTACTTCTAATTGTATGAAATCAGGTATTGTTAAAAGCTTCCGAGCTAGACGAATTAGAAATATTACTGTGACAATACCAACTATTACTGTAGAAGCTTTAACTAATCCTAATAGACCATGATGAGGATACCGTAGAGTCCAAATTTTTTGACTGTAAGAAATACCACTAAAAATCATCAAAACTGCAAACATCCAAAAAGTTAAATTGAACGGCATACTTGGTCGTTTAATCAAACAGTAAGTAAGTATTAGTGCGATAAAATAATAGGCCAATGCTATCAATAAATCGGATGTTAAATGAAATAACATTAGAAAGATACTCGAACTCATAGTTATGAGAAATACCTCTGACATATAATACCCCTCCTGATATACTAACTACTATTATTTAATCAAATCCTAAGCCGCAATTGCAAATAGAACTTTCTAGTTTCGCTATGCGGAAGTTAAAAGTAAAAAGTATTGATTTGTAATTAATAATTATTAATTATCAATTATCAATTAATGAATGTACTTCAGTCAACCAAGAAAAACTATATAATTTTGATGATTGTCTAGAAAAAAATCTAAAACTAAGTCAAAATGCTTAATACTCCAATCAAAGTAGCAATTACTTTAGGCACTCGCCCCGAAGCTATAAAATTAGCACCAGTTATCCAACTTTTTCAAAGTTCTCCAGATTTTAAAACCCAGGTAATTTTAACTGGACAACATCGAGAAATGGTAACACAGGTAATGAAATTATTTGAAATTAGCCCCGATCGGGATTTAGCAATTATGCAAACTCGGCAAACATTAACAGATATCATGTGTCGAAGTTTGCAAGGATTAGAAGCGTTATTTCTAAAGTTACAGCCTCAATTAGTATTAGTCCAGGGAGATACTAGCACTGCTTTTGCGGCTGCCCTAGCTGCATTTTATCAAAAAATTCCTGTTGGTCACATCGAAGCAGGTTTACGAACTAACGATCTATTGAATCCCTATCCTGAAGAAGCAAACCGCCGTTTAATTTCTCAGATAGCTCAATTACATTTTGCTCCTACTAATTTAGCTGTAGAAAACTTGCACAAATCTGGAATATTAGGGGAAATTTATAAAACAGGAAATACGGTAATTGATGCTTTATTAAAAGTAGCAAAAACTCAACCTCAATGTGATATTTCTGGTTTAAATTGGAGCAAATACAGAGTAATATTAGCAACTGTTCATCGACGCGAAAATTGGGGAAAACCTTTGACAGCAATTGCTCAAGGATTCATCAAAATTTTAGAAAAATTTCCTGACACAGCTTTAGTTTTACCTCTTCATAAAAACCCTACAGTTAGAGAACCTTTAAAAGCTATTTTAGAAAGTCATTCCAGAGTATTTTTAGAAGAACCTTTTGATTACAGTGAATTAGTAGGAGCAATTCATAACTGTTATTTAGTATTAACTGATTCTGGTGGTTTACAAGAAGAAGCTCCGAGCTTAGGAAAACCTGTTTTAGTATTACGAGAAACAACAGAAAGACCGGAAGCAATTATGGCAGGAACTGCTAAACTTGTAGGTACTGATTCAACTAATATTATGGCTGCTACTGCGGAATTGTTGAGTGATACTGCTAAGTATGAAAAAATGGCAATGGCAATTAATCCTTTCGGTGATGGTTATGCCTCAGAAAGAATTATGAAGATTGTGAAAAATTATTTTGGTTAAGCTATTTTTGCTTCGGTTAGATATTTCGGTGGTGATAGCAAGGAAGCATTGGGAGAGTGGAGGGATGGAGAGAGTGGGAGAAATTAAAAAATATGTATCCTCACCATTACGATGCAGGACTACTGATATTTCGATAGAACTAGTTTGAGATCTATATAATTATGGTAGTCAAGTCTTTTCGCGCATCAATTTTGAGGAAAAATCTGCTCTGGTGTATTGAATTTGAGGTATGCACATTTGTTTATTTTATACAACAGCAGTGTTACCCAACATCGGCATAATACGCAAGGGAATATACCCCACGTTAGCGTAATAGGTAAGGGAATGCTAACTAAGAGAGGGAGCAACAGTTCTGGGAACAGAAGACAAACTAAAGATAGGTATATCTCATTAGACATCTCCAGAAAAGAGGGAACACCGGAGCTGGGAACACCGGAGCTGGGAACAGGGAAGAATAATTGATAATTTATGGATAAGAATTGATTTTATTTTTGATTTTTGGAGATGTCTATTAGGCTGAGAAACGTTATATGAAATACAAAAAATTATGCAAATATACGAATCTCCACACTCCCCATCTGCCCTACTTCCTCACTTGATAAATACGCAACATATTTACGAAGCATGATCAAGGAAAAACTCATTCATTAATTATTTTTTATTTTTTACATATTTCATTGCCAGTGGAACTTTTGTGGAGTATTCCGAAAATTTCCTCATATCTACCAATAGTAATTGATGGACATAGCACTGCACACCTTCTATATATTGTCTGCAAAACCCAAATAAGAAGCTGTATAACCAAAGGTTTGGGAAATAATCTATATAATTCTACGGATAAATTCATCATCCGGAAAATCTGACTAAAATTTTCCAGAATATAACATTAAAGATTTATTAATAACCAAAAATTTGGAAAATAGCATTCATTATTCTAGGAATAGATTCATCATCCGGAAAGTTTTTATGATTTTCCTAAAATTTGGCAAAAAAAATTATTGATAGCCGATTTTATTGTGATAAATTTATATTGTTCTAGAGATATTTTTACTATCCGGAAAAAATATATTTTTTTATAAAAATTAGTTAAAATACTGATAATTCTCTAATATTTTGATCGAATTTATATTATTCTAAAAATATCCTCATTATCCGGAAAAAAAAATAATTATTTATTACATTCAAAAAGAATAATAGATTTGTAATATACTTTTATTGACGCAATCTATATATTACTAGCAGTATATTGACTATCAGGAACAAAAATAGTCACTTTACAGAAATTTCAAAAAAAAACTCTTAACACCCTATAAAAACCTAGTATTTTATGAAGTTTTGATGAATATACGCAAAAACACTAGCAGTGTTTTTGCGCAGTTGTTATAGTTATTTTATAGATACGAAATAAGAGAAATAAATCCAGATTTCTAAATCGAAGTATCTACAACACAAAGATTAGTGAGAAAACAGTTTAATCTGGTTAATTTGTATAGATAAAACTGTTATTATCAGAGAAAATACTGACGTCAACTATCAAACACAAACAAGGAATAACAAAATGATCGCTAAGTCCATTAAGAACGTTGCATTAGCTACTATCGGAACAAGCTGTGTTGCTTTTGGCATAGTTACTGAAGCTCAAGCATTTAACAGTACTCTGAATATATCTAATGAAAGAGGTTTTATCGGAGATGCTGATACCATTGAGTTTTCCCATAGTGATATTGAGTACTTTGGAACAGGAGTTTTCAGCTCCTTGGTGGGCGATCTTGGTACAGTTGATCTGGGTCCGTTAGCTGTTCCTGGAGGTCCGGTTGCTTCTTTTTTCACTTTTGATGATCAAGCTCCTTCCGTTTTTGACCTTGATTCTGTAACTCTTGCAGGTACACTTGGTGATTTCGTCATGTATAACTTGAAGGGAACCATCACAGATGACATGGGGAAAACTCACAAAGTCGCAGGTGATTTCAGCAGTCAAATGATGCCAGCTTCTGGTCCAACAGGTTCTTCTTGGTCAGTAACTTTAGAAAAAGTTCCTGAACCAGCAACAATATTAGGTTTAGGTGTGGTAGCTGCTGCTTCTGCTTTCGGTTTGAAAAAGAAGAATAGCTAAGTCGCTGAATTTATTAAAGCTTACTCATCAAGTTTAACTTTATAATTGACCAGTCAATATTGACATAATTGACATACAAATTTGAATTTCTATCTGATATCTAGGCAGAAGATATTCAAAGTACAGGGTATTAGCTAACATTCATCTACTACAGAAAAATGAAAAAACCACGGGGGTGAAAAAATCGAGTGATTTTTCGCCCTTATATTTTTTTTGTTTGGGTATGGTTGTTCTGCAAGCATCTTTTGTTCGGTTGAACTAAGATAGTCAATTTTCATGTTTCTAAACCAGGACTTATGTATGAGGTAAGAAAAACTAGGACTTGAGATTGCTTTCCGTCCCGGAATGCTCCGCAAACCTTATCAGTTGCAATGACGGAAATACATTGAGGTTCGTAATTCCTATAAACAATAGACATCTCCAGAAAAGAGGGAACAGGGAACAGGGAACAGGGAAGAATAATTGATAATTTATGGATAAGAATTGATTTTATTTTTGATTTTTGGAGATGTCTAATAGATAGAATTGACAACAGTTTTTATTTGAGTATATCACAGCTAAAGATATTCCATAGAACTTCCCTACAAAGATGTTGCTTTTGACTATGCGATCTACTTATGTGAAAGTCACTGTAATATACCCTACATTCAATAAACTCATCATCAGAAAAAAATTATTGATTTATTAAAAATAAGTAAAACATCGTATTAACTAGCTATTAGATATTAGCTATCAATAGAGATATCTTAATTTACGGAAAAATAATATATTTTTCTCAAAACACGCCAAAACACTGAAAGTATTGGAATATTTTTAGCAAATTTGTATCACTCCAAAAACATATATTAAATTCCGGAAAACTAATTATTATTAATTTTAAATAAAATAAAAATAGACTAAAAAAAATGAAAATTGATGACAAAGCTATGCGTTAAAGGAATAATTGATTAAATTTAAAAAAAATAACTGATAGGTTATCCTTTTAAAAAACCTTAAAAATCAAGACAAATGTAGTATTTTTGCCGATAAACAAAAAAATAGTAGCAGTGTTTTCATAGAGCTGCTATATTGATTTACGGACAGGAACAAATGCCACTCATGATCGCACAAAAAGCTTATAATTTGATATCGGTAAATTAGCCGATGGCATTTGTAAGAAATCCTAAATAAACTAACAATAGATACAACACACAGAGGTATTAAACATGAAGAATATAATGATTGCAACTCTCGTTTCTGCTCCTTTAGCAGTAGCTACTGTATTCAACGCTGGAACTGCTAACGCTGCAGTTTTATCCGGAAATTTCAGTTTTGATGGTGCTGGTAATACGATATCATTTGATGAAAATATGTTAGACTTCGCTGATGATGAAATTGTTCTATCACTTCAAAATGGTGATTTCGCAGGTGTAGACTCAGATGCCAAGATTTTTGATATTTCTTCTGGTCTTGCAGCTCTTGATGGTCTGGATACTGTCATGGCACCTGTAAAGTTTATAGAATTGAGCGATGGAACTACTTTAAATCTAACATCATTTAATGATTTCACCTTCACTCCTCAATTTGGAACAACTGATATCAATTTAGGATTCAGTGGATTCTTTTTAAATGATGGAGATATGACTAATGCTATGGGTAGTATCACTTTCCAAGTAATTGGTCAATTAGATGAAAATAGTTTTGCAGGTGACGAAATATTCCAAGCTAGTTTTTCTGGTGTAGTATTTGGAACAGACGGCACAGGAGGCATAGGAAACGATGTAACAGTTTCTGAACCAGCAACAATATTAGGTTTAAGTTTGGTAGCTGCTGCTTCCGCTTTCGGTCTGAAGAAAAAAACAGCTAGTCACTGAAGTTATTAAAACTTAGTCATTAAATTTGACTCTATAATAAACAAGTCAATATTGACTTACAAATTTGAATTTCTATCCAGTATCTAGTGCAGGATGACGAAAATAAATGGCCAGTTGAAAAATCCTAAAACAATTATAAATCAAAAATGATTGACTGTCTTGAGTGTGTCTTACATTCTCAGATCACCTCATAATTACACACTCACTCTTAACTTCCGCGTAGCGGCACTAGGCAGAAGATATTCAGAATACAGGGTATTAGCTAACACTCATCTACTACAGAAAAATGAAAAAACTACAGGGGTGAAAGTCATACTATATTTTTCACCCTTATATTTTTTTGTCTATAGTACAGTCGATCGGGAGTCTATCCTTACTCAAAGAAATCAGATTTCCTTATATTCAATTCCGTAACGGTTTTAACCAGAGGTAATTATCCATTATCAACTAATGAAGCCCCTACTACCTTACACCTCTACTTGTTATGACCCCATAACCCCATAACCCCGTGACCTCATCACCACATATACAAAAAGTCTAGATAACTATATATTACATTTAGCTTAGGCTGCGATCGACAAGGCCAACTTCCCATGAATCGATTGAAAGCGATCGGAAAAACCTGATATAAGTAATTCAGCGGATTTTGATCTAGATGCTCGGAAAAACCGTATCAGCTTGGGAAGGCTAAAAAGTCTAAGGATGTAGTTGAAAAAAAAGTAGGTAGAAACTATGAACTTTCGTACATTTGACGGTAGTAACAATAACTTAGATAATCCCCAATATGGTGAAACTGGTGAAAATTTGCTTCGTTTAGCACCAGCAAATTATGGAGATGGCATAGACCAATTAGTTGACGGTCCGAATGCTAGAATTATTAGTAACACTGTATTTAACCAATCAGAATCTATTCTAGACTCCCGAAATTTAAGTGATTATACATGGTTATGGGGACAATTTCTTGACCATGATGTCACTTTAAGTGAGCTACAGTCAAGGGATACAGGAGAAACTATTGGCATTGCTATTCCTAACGACGACCCTATTTTCGCACCAGATTCATTTATTCCTGTTACTAGATCGCTCTTTGACGAAAATACTGGCACTGACCCCACAAACCCCCGCCAGCAATTTAACGAAATTACAGCTTGGATAGATGGCAGCAATGTATATGGTAGCGACCAAGACCGCGCTGACTGGTTACGGAGCTTTAGCGGTGGAAAATTGAATGTGACTACTCACTCCACAGGAGATTTAATGCCAACTCAAGGAAACGATCCAGATGCACCTCATATGGCGATGGATGGAAGAATAGGTCCAAGCACTTTTGTGGCAGGGGATGTACGAGCAAATGAAAACTCAGCTTTAGCCTCAATACACACTCTCTTTGTACGGGAGCATAACCGGATCGCTGAAATTATTGAGGCTACTCATACAGACTTACCCCTAGACCCCATTGCTCGGGATGAGGAGATTTATCAACGGGCGCGTAAAATAGTAGGTGCCCAAATCCAGAAAATTACTTATGACGAATTCTTGCCTGCTTTGGGCGTGACTCTCGATCCTTATGGTGGTTATGATTCAACTGTTAATCCTAATATCAGTACAGAATTTTCCACTGCAGGTTTTCGTTTGGGGCACACTCTAGTTAGTCCTACTCTACAACATTTAAACGAAGATGGTAGCTCTACAGAATTTGGCCCACAAAGCTTATCTGAAGTTTTCTTCCGACCAGACGCTATTACGATCAAAGGAGGGATAGATCCTATATTGCGTGGTTTAGCTTCTCAAGTGCAGCAGGAAAGAGATGCGAAAGTAATTGATGATTTGCGGAATCAATTATTTGGTCCTCCTAGTGAAGGGCCAGTGGTAAATGGAACAGATTTGCCAGCTCTGAATATTCAGCGCGGGCGCGATCATGGTTTGGCCAGTTATAATGATGTTAGGGAAGCATTGGGTTTACCTAGAAAAGAGAATTTTAGTGACATTTCATCTGACCCAGAATTGGTGGCTGCACTAGAGGCAGTTTACAGTGATGTTGACGAAATTGACCTATGGGTGGGAATGTTGGCGGAGGATAATTTAGAAAATGCTAGTATTGGGGAGTTGAATGAAGCAATTTTAGAAGACCAGTTTGAAAGATTGCGAGATGGCGATCGCTTCTGGTATGAAAATGATACTCACTTTGCTGAGTGGGAGTTAGGCGATGATGGTTTGGTTTCTGATTGGTTAGGTGTTCTTCAGTTGTCGGATATTATTAAAGCCAACACTGGAATTGAAAATATTTCTGATAATGTGTTCTTTGTTAGCACTTCTACTACTTCTATCCCTAATATTAACGATGGTGGACCTACTTCTTTAATGATTCTAGCTAGTTTTTTGATGATTGGTCGTCTATGGAAGATGTTACCAACAGCTAAGAGATAAAGAGATAATTCGACGGTTGCTGTTGAGATTTTGTCCTTTGGTATTGTTTGTGTAAATCCAAGAAGAATATTTTTTAAGTTTTTTTCTTGCTCTCAAGCCTTGCTACTTTTTCCCTCTTTCTTCATTCCCTTGCCACGGGTCGCACTACTTCTTCTTTTCCTTTACGCTTACAATACTGATGCTACCGGAGATAAATTAATAAATAGTGGTAGCATTGGATATAATGTTCCTACAACTGATAAGCAACCGCTCTGAATTATTCTGGCTAGTAGTTTGGATGATTCAACGCTTCTTAAGATATGAGGTCATCTGTATAAAGTTACCCACAACTAATAGAAAGTCCAGCGATCGCTGTTAATTAATATAGGACTTATGAACCTGCAAAGTATTTTTGTCTGAAGCGACAACAGGGTTTGTTTGTGGAGCAGTTCGCAACGGCATTGATACAACGCTCCTACAAAATGATAAGCGATCGCTAAGGAACTAGCAACCGCTCTAAAAGTTGATTTCACAGATATTTTTTTGTAACAAGGTGGATGAAAAATTCTAAGTATTTTAGATTGATTTTAAATAATTTAGATGGAAGCAAGCGATCGCTATTTTTTCTTAACTTTGAGTTCTGACTAATATGCATAGATATTATTAGTTAGGTCAGAGCGACCGCGCAGACAACAATCAACCTTTGGCTTAGGAGTTTTTCTTGCGACGGCTAGTTACTAAACCTGCAGTAACTACACCTAGACCGAATAATGTTGCGGGTTCAGGAGTAGAAGCAAACAAACCACCAGAGAAAGTTATATCCCCTATTGTATCACCATTAGCAAGCTGAGTCTCAACTGAAGCAACTGTATCGTTAATTATCTGGAACGTCAAGCTACCTGCACCTTTACTTGTGTCTCCATTTGCACTCTCAAAGTATCCCCATAGGTCTACATCTACAGATACGTTAGCTCCAGTCTGGGATAATCTGTAACTAGCTTCATGCAGATTAAAAACATTTTCACCATCTGTTAAGCTGTCGTCAACTGGTGTCGTTACAAATCCAGGAGCAATTAGTGAGTTACCGAAATCTAAAAAGGGGTTGTCTGCGTTGTTACCGCTAAAGGATATAATTTCAGAGATAAGTGCGGTGTTAAACTGATTAAAACTTCCTCCATTGACTGGATCGGGATCGACAATAACTGGAGTTGGAATTGGTTCAAAACTTAATGAGTCTTCTGTTAAGAAGATATTACTTACACCACCAGGGATTAAAACACCGGAACTTATGTGAAATTCTCCAGTTAAGGCAGCAGCATTAGCAACACCAGCACCAGCGAAAGCAGTACCTAAAGCGAAAGGAAGAGCAGCGATGGAAGCAACGATTTGATTTTTCATTTTATAGACTCCTAAATAATTTAGTTATGTGTTTATTGAGTGACGATGAGGATAATACTTGAGTTCTTATGTTTGTTGTTAACCACTTAACTTGAAGATAGATATCTCTCAGTAGTGTTAGCGTTTTATGAATCTCTCTTGCCCTCGTGAATATAAACTAACTAATTTCGCTTAGACGTTGCAACCCTTTTTGCGAGACTTTACTGAATCTTTAAGAACTCTAATGTAAATTCATCTCTCAAATTAATGCCATTTCACTCCATATACTTACAGGTAAATAGTCTTTTTTCGTACATACTAATCCGTATTAGCAACTAAAACAATAGTAGTAGATAAATTGACTTAATTGATTTTAGCTACTGAATATATATAAAAAATGAGGAAAAAAAACTTTATATGGATTTTAAGTTCAATTTCAAACAATTAGTCTATACAACTCAGTGATGTAACTAAGTATTTTGTAGTAAGCTAAAGTGCGTTTTTATCGAAAAAAACAAGTTATTGTGAAGTGTGTGCCAAATCACTTACATAAGTTTACTAAGTGTGGTACATAAAAAAATTTAATCAAAGTTTATAGAAATAATATAGAAGAAAAAGTTAGGTAGAAGTCCAGGAGGAAAATTTCTAACAATTGACTAAAAAAATAAAACAATAGTCTTTCAAATCTAAAGGAGATAAAAAACTTTTACTGAAGAGAAATTAGGGAATAATTATTAGGCTTTAGATTTGGATATTATCAAGGCCAACACTGAAAGGAAATAGATAATAGATTTTTATGGCCAAAGGTTACAAAAAATAATTTTGTCAGTGACTGTCACTTCTTTTCTTTTGCTGATGTTATAGCGCTTTTCACATGGATAGACTACAGTTAGTATGGGCAACCCAAAAGC
>NZ_CEZPJD010000036.1:21213-23632 GCF_983059655.1 Okeania sp. | reverse complement strand
AATATCACAAAAATTATGAGTATGCAGCGGAAAATCCTTTGGAGCGCGATTTTTTTATGAGCTTCAGAAAATGAAAATTTTGGTGCTTTTCCACTCAGGAGTTATGGATGGAAAATTTTGACGAGGGAAAACAAACATTTCTTAGAAGCTCCAGAAGATGAAAAGATCTTTGTATTACTTCTGCCTGCTGGCAAAATTCCCAAATATATAGTTGTTTGTTAGTCGGCAATTTTAGTTGAATAAAAAGTCATGCGTATAGGCGAGTAACTCCATCTAAGCTTTAGAATATCACAAAAATTGTGAGGATGCAGCGGAAAATCCTTTGGAGCGCGATTTTTTTATGAGCTTCAGAAAATGAAAATTTTGGTGCTTTTCCACTCAGGAGTTATGGATAGAAAATTTTGACGAGGGAAAACAAACATTTCTTAGAAGCTCCAGAAGATGAAAATATTTCTATATTACTCCTGCCTCCTGGAAAAATTCCTAAATACTTGGTTGTTTCTGAGTCGGGAATTTTGATTGAATAAAAAGTCAAGTTCAGAGGCGAACAACTCCATCTAAGCTTTAGAATATCACAATTTTTGTGAGGATGCAGCGGAAAATCCTTTGAGGCGCGATTTTTTATGAGCTTCAGAAAATGAAAATCTTGGTGGTTTTTTACTCAGGAGTAATGGATGGGAAATTTTGACAACAGAAGACAAACATCTCGGAAGCTCCAGAAGATGAAAATATTTCTATATTACTCCTGCCTCCTGGAAAAATTCCCAAATATATAGTTGTTTGTTAGTCGGCAATTTTAGTTGAATAAAAAGTCATGCGTATAGGCGAGTAACTCCATCTAAGCTTTAGAATATCACAAAAATTGTGAGGATGCAGCGGAAAATCCTTTGGAGCGCGATTTTTTATGAGCTTCAGAAAATGAAAATCTTGGTGGTTTTTTACTCAGGAGTAATGGATGGGAAATTTTGACAACAGAAGACAAACATCTCGGAAGCTCCAGAAGATGAAAATATTTCTGCATTACTCTTGCTTGCTGGAAAAATTCCTGAATATTTGCTTGTTTCTGAGTGGAGAATTTTAGTTGAATAAAAAGTCATGCGTAGGGGCAAGTAGCACCATCTAAGCTTTAGAATATCACAATTTTTGTGAGGATGCAACTGAAAATCCTTTGAGTCGCGATTTTTCTCCGGAGCTTCAGAGAATGAAAATCTTGGTGATTTTCCACCCTAGGAGGTTCAGGTGGAAAGATTTAATGACAGAAAAAATCTGATTCTAATTTCAAAAGTAGGAGAGTAGGGGAGTAAGTGAGAATTTTTAAATCTTTTTCCTGTGTTACCTCTATTCCACTCCCGACTCGTAACTCAAAAATTTAATCCCAGACAAAGATACCAAATGGCTTCCATACAAGACCATTATTTCAACATAGCTAGTCTTTTGTAGGAGTTTGAAGACCAAACCCCTACTTTTACCATTGGTATCTAGACGTTTTCTTGTGGAAAAACTGACTGAACGAAATTACCGAAACTTTTCCTTATAGGCATAACACAGATATACTATCGTGATTTTCCTTATAAAGTCTTTTGGCTGGGGTAGGAGACAGGAGACAGGAGAAAGGAGACAGGAGAAATGGGAATGTAGAGGAGGTAGGAGCTAAGTTTTGTCTCTAAATTTTTCTGCCATAATCGTCCCAAAATATTAGCATGCATGAGCTTTTTCCACCGAAAAGCTGGTACTTTTTTCAACTCTAAAACGCTAAAAGCAATATATGTTAATACTGTTAGAATTAATCAGCAAGCCCTAATTATCAATTATCAATTATCCATTATCCATTATTGAAAGCGCTTTTCATTTGAGTAGACCACAAATTAGGGATATTCAATGCAACGTCCCTATATAGTTATAATTTTTTTAACTAGGAGAAAAATATGAACAAGCTGCAAGGTTGTGTAATTATTTTGTTTAACAGCTCTCAGCAAATTTTACTCGTGCTTAGAGACAATAAAGACTCTATTCCTTTTCCTAATACTTGGAATTTATTAGGAGGATTTATTGAAAATGGTGAACTTCCAGAAGATTGTATATGCAGAGAAATAAGGGAAGAAATCGAAATTGAATTAACAGATATCAACTTTTTTCAAAAGTACAATATTTATGATAGAGAACATTATGTTTTCTGGAAAAAAATAGATTTAGACTTAATAGAAATTCCACTTAATGAAGGTCAGCGTTTAGCTTATTTTACTAAAGATGAATTAGACCAAAATCAACTAGCATTTCAATGTAATCAAGTTTTGAATGATTTTTTTATTCAAGTACTATGGCCTCAGTTTGGTAGGTAGATTTTAATATAGTAATGATTTATAGAAGAGTCTTTCCAAACTTAGGGAAAAAAACTATAGCACTATACTTATATAGAAAA
>NZ_CEZPJD010000036.1:0-21113 GCF_983059655.1 Okeania sp. | reverse complement strand
AATGATTTGCAAATTCAAACATCTCACTCCTATTACTCCCTTCCCGAAAAGATAATAGTGCCTTGAAAAGCTTTCTATTCTCACAAGAGTCTTTCCAAACTTAGGGAAAAAAACTATAGCACTATACTTATATAGAAAATTTACCCCGAAAATAGGTAAATGATTTGCAAATTCAAACATCTCACTCCTATTACTCCCTTCCCGAAAAGATAAACATTATAGATGTAGAGGTTTTTCTAAATTTTGTAACTTTATCTTTTTCTTTTGGGTTTAATACCCCGCCGTCTACATTATGTTGACAATTGGTTGGGGTTTGAGTCCTTACCCTCTTCTTCCTTCTTTCCTCTTCTTCCTTCTTCAATTAATTAAATTAAATTTTACTTCATTAAAACCTGAGTAGCAAAATTTTCATTCCTTGTAGGAGAAAGTACCCTAGCTTTTAAAATAGCCGCCCCCAAAAAAGCATAAGAAATCACTCCCACAAATGCCAAAAGAAATATATTTAAAACTCCAGAAGCATTCCATAAAGCATGAAGAATAGATGCAGTCAAATAACCAACGCCTAAAATCAACCAACTATTACGACGCTTTAAAACACTTAATCCGATAAAATAACCAAAATAACCACTATAAGCCATGTGTCCAGCTACTGAACCTAAAATTCTGGGAATTAACAATTGTAATCCTACCAATTGACCCGCATCTACTCCCAATTGTAAACTAGCACTATCTACAATACTCGGAACATATTGTCCTAGAGTTTCTAATAAAGTAAATCCTACTGCAGAAGCTGTTCCTAATAAAATTCCATCTAAAGGTTCCCAAACACCAATTTTATTTCCCCAGGGAGAAGGTAAATTACGACCTATAAATAGTACTAAAAAAACGGGTAATGCTTTTAACAACTCTTCCATTAATCCCGCGCCAAAAAACATTCTAATTAGGAAATCAAGAAATCCAACTTGCTGAGGATTTACTGATATATCACCAGGAAGTATCAAACGAAAGACTCCAATAAACAAAGTCAAAATTGGACTTAATAAAATTAATACAGTAGTTAAAGATGCTCCGAATAATACCCACCAAGGTTTTTCTTTCCCACAAAGTTGATAAACAAAATAATAAGCTGCACTAGCAATATAAGCTGCTAATAAAAAATTGAAAGCTATTGCTTTACCCACTGTTAAAAACATTAAAATCACAAAAAATATAGTGATCATACCTGGATAAAGATAAGCTTTTTTAGCTAATTGCTTTCCCGTAGAGGCAATAGGAAATAACTGGGTTAAAGTTATCGAATCAGTATCTCCAACATCTCCAGCACTATCAACACTATCAACAGAATTAACAGGAAGTGAAGTAGGGTTGACTGGTGGTGATACTAAAGAGGTTGGTTTTTGGTGGGATAAATTATCGAAAATAAATTCCGGCCCTTTGTAGCCCAGACTAATACGATCGCCCACCTGTAAAATTTGACTTCCCTGTATCCTTCGTCCATTAATATAAGTACCATTAGAACTATTGAGGTCGCAGATTTCCCATACGAAGCCAGTAGTGTTGGTCTGTTTATTCTGAATACGAATTAGCGCATGACGGCGAGAAACCGTTCTATAATATTTTGTCTCTAGAACAATTTGACACCTGGGATCGCGTCCTAGCACTACCTCCTCTGTCTCAGATAGATGCTCTTTTATGAGTTTTTCCTCATATATCCCTCTTGTAGACAGTTGTCGCAGAAATGCCATTTTTTAGATATCTTTAAAATTTTTAGTCAAAATAATTATTAGGAAAGGCAGGAGGCAGGAGGCAGAAGCGGTCAGACCCCGGGCCGCCGACAGCTCGCTTGCGGAATGCTGACTCCTGTGAGGCAGAAGGGAATTGTTTTTTCTACCCTTAGCTTCCGCTGCCTTCGTTCATTGATAAGCAATAAACAATTAATGGTCAATTTAAAATGATTCATTGTTCATTGCTTAACTAGCAATTGGTATTTTACGTACCGGAATGCTCCGCAAAAAGCTTTCAGTGTACTAAAAGCTTGGGTTTAAATCCCCGGCTTCTAAGTTTAATTTTAGGAGGGGTTCTGTATCCCCTTCTGGCACGTTCAAAAAAATAATCTTGCTGAGTGCTGGCCGCTTCTTTAATTTCTACTGATTTGCCTTAGCGTCTTGAATTGCTAAATAAAAAAGTAAGCTGGCCAGAGGAATGCTCAAACTCAAAATTATTCCTGTTACTAAACCACCTAATTCTGGTTCCCCAGAGGACAACTCAAAAATGGAACCAACTGCTGCGATCGCTGCTATACAACACCCACCCAAAAGCAATGTTGATTTAGGAGTTCCTACCATACTTTCTTCTCCAAAAATATTGACTGTTTTAATTTTTTATGATAAGCACTAAAGTTAAGAACTAATAAATCTTAAACTTCTGGACTATTGCTTTTGTATTTGTAAATCTCCAAAAATTAAAAATATAGCAGGAAACAGGGAAACAGGGAACAAACAATAGGGAACAGTGGGAAAAGACTTTCTCTGTCTAAGATTCATCATCAACATAAGTCCTAACCAACTCGTTCCTTGCTATAAAATCAATTACCGAAAAATTAATAATTAAATAATTAAATAATTAAACAATTTGGGTTAAAAGCCTCCCCTTTCAAGGGGAAAAAAGCAGTCGTTTTGCTGGCACATAACTACATTAACGCTCCGCGATATGTTTGCGTTTGCGTAGCATCCCGTAGGGAAGCATGACCTAGGAAAAAACGGAGCGCACCCGTTGGGTGGGATGGCGAGGAAACCTGCGCCATATCCAATCGAGCAAGAGAATAAATTTTTTCCTTATTTGTCAATCCTCTACCTTTTAAGGAGAGATAATTATCAATTATCAATTATCCATTATCCATTAATGAACATACATAAATCATCAATTATTTCCCTCTACTCCCTACTCCCTACTTCGAGATTTCTATTAATTTTGCGATACTTTAAGCAACAGATTTAACAGCTTTAGGAGAGAACTTATGCTTAGTCAACTCTTCATTCAGTGCCAATTTATTTTCCACTCGGTCTACAAATAGCACCCCTTGAAGATGGTCCATTTCATGCTGAATTGCTCTAGATAATAATTCTTTAGCCTGAAGAGTTTTCGGACGACCATTTTCGTCCTTGTAGGCAACTTCAATTATTTCAGGACGTTTAACATCTAAATAAACCCCAGGAATACTCAGACATCCTTCTTGGAAAAGACAAACTTCTTTGCCATATCTTTTAATCGTAGGATTAATCAAAACTAGAGGGGGCGTAGCAGGATTATCTAACTCGCAGTCTATAACAATTACTTGTTTTTGGACAGCTACCTGGGGTGCAGCTAGACCAATACCATCAGCACTATACATAGTTTGGAGCATTTCTCGTATCAGTTTCCGAATATCATCATCTACCTTAGTCACACGCTTCGCCGACTGACGCAAAGAGCGATCGCCCAAATAATTGATTTCCAAAGGTGGGTTCTCTAATTTTTCCTTCTTAACTAGAATTTCAGAAGTTGTCATAATTTTACACTTACAAAAAATGGCTAAATTTTAAACAAAGGTACTTTAATTGAACCTCTTTCTATCTATCCTAATAGAAAATACACGGCCTCTGAGCCATGAATAGTCAAGCTAACTTATCGCATCCAACTCAAAGTCGAAGTCCTTATATAAATTAATCAAAACAGCTCAACTAAAACCTGAAAGCTTAGTTGAACACAAGTGGATCGACCACCACAGGATTAAACAGCAAACCCCCCTGAGTCCTAAGTTAATATTTTTTTGCTTTTGACTTTTAATGTTTGACTGTCTTGAGTGTGTCTTACATTCTGAGGGGACCTCAGAATTACACACTCGCTTTTGACTTCTAATGTCTTGGCAAGTTTAGTCCCAATATAATTGATCTAAAACCTAACCTCTAGCTAAACTTACCCGTAAAATTATTGATAGAACTTTTCTTTCCTCATCTTTCCAGCTTTTTATAGATATTACAAAAACTTAACAAATTAATTATCTGTCAAAAAAATCAAAATTAAAAATTCTATGAATAATGATTCAAACTCTTCTCCAACTGACTCTCCAAACACCAGTCCTACTTCAGAAAATTCTAACGGCACAAAAACAGCGATCGCCCCTGTAAAAACATCAATAGAGCAATTAAACTTAATAGACAAAGAAATAGAACAAATGCTACCTGCCTCTCCCACCCAGCTCAATGGTTTGGCGAACAATCAAGGAGATCAAGGGCCAAAGAATAGAATTGCGTCCATTGTCTCCCTAGCAGCAATTGCGTTAATGATTCTGGGGTTAGCCATAGATAATGTACTGCTTGGTTATAGCAGTGCAGTTGTGGTAATGGTAGCTTCCATCAGAATGATTTGGCCAAGTTGGGGTAAAGTCTGGAAAACCCTCATTCCTCCAGTTTGGCGTAATCTGATTATTGCTTGCTTTGGTATCTTGGCTGCTATAGTTGGCTTACTGATGTTAAGTGGAGCAAACCAAGAACCAGGTACTCGTAATATTCAGATTAACTGGGACGCTATTGGGGCCGTCGGCGAACTCATCGGAGCCTTGGGCCAAATCTTAATAGCAATTATTGCTGTATATGTAGCTTGGCGACAATATGTTATTTCCAAAGATTTGACCATTCAGCAAAACCGCATTACTCAACAACAAACCATTGATGCTTACTTTCAAGGAGTTTCCGATCTAGCAATGGATGAAAAAGGTTTATTGGAAGATTGGCCACAGGAAAGAGCGATCGCTGAAGGACGTACAGCAGCTATTATTAAGAGTGTAGATGGAGAAGGTAAAGCTAAAATTCTCAGATTTTTATCTCAGTCTAGACTAATAACACCAATTAAGCGCGATCGTCAACTTGGTCGGCCTATTTTAGATGGTAATGGAGGTTATGCAGAAGATAGGGAATATGGTATTCGCGTGATTGACTTAGGAGTAATGTTAGCAGGAGCTGACCTGACAAAAACAGATTTGCGGTGGACAGAATTAAGTGATGCTAATCTTGTTAGAGCTAATCTTAGTTATTGTGACTTAGTAAAAGCTAATTTTTCTCGTACTATTTTGTATGAAGCAAGTTTGGTAGGTGCTGACTTGAGGGGAGCGAGATTTTTCTATGGCAGTGCGGAAACTGCTACTCCTAGAAGTCGTACTAATGTACCTGACTATCAAACAGGTGTTTGTACTGGTGCAGTGGTAGAAAATGTTGACTTTAATGGAGTCAAGCGGTTATCTGACGAACAACGTTATTATTGTTGTGCCTGGTGTGGGGAAAAAAGTAGGAGAAAAATACCTGGTGGTTGTGAAGGTATTCCGAATAAGTTGGGACGTTAGTTTAACAGGCAACAGGCAACAGGCAACAGGCAACAGACAACAGTGGGAAAAGCATTTCTCTGTCTTACGGTTCATAATCAAAATAAGTCAAACACCAACCCGTTTCTTGCTATAGAAATTAATTTGAAGAAGGAGTCAGGAGAAAGGAAGGATGAGAGTGGGAATTATCTAGATATATTCCGGCATTTTATGCCTGCATTGAATGGAAAGTATAGAATGCAACAACTGTATAATCGGATTTCAAATTAAGGATAGAAATCTAGTTAATCAAAACTATAACGTCTTAGTTAAAATTAGTGTTTAAAACTCAAAAATCAAAAATATGTAACTTCTAGTCGAGTTAACTTAAGTAATTTTCCCCCACTCCCCTACTCCCCCACTCCCCTACTCCCCTACTCCCCTACTCCCCCACTCCCCTGCTCTGTTGACACCTGCCATTTCCCAAGCTGCCTGAAAGAAATCTTGTTCGCACAACATGGCATAACAGTAGGTTGATTCTGCTTCTTGAATATTATCTGTATAAGTGTCTATCACTTTCTCCAGCTTTTGTGTCAAATGTTCAAAATCCTGACTGCTGTAAGTACGAATCCATTCAAAATATTGATGCTCTGGGATTTCTGGTGTAGCTAACTGTTGTCCCAAAAAAGCATAAAGTCGCATACAAGGAGTCATTGCTGCGGCGATCGCTCCAATATTATTACTCCAAGCTGTTGCCAGCAGAAAATCTGTGTAACGCCGTGTAGAAAATCCTGGCGTAATAGTTTCTAGGTTTACTCCCCATTTTGCAGCATAGTTTTGATGAAGTTGCAATTCCTCTTTTACCCCACCTGCGAGAGTATGAAACAGGTCAAATATTTTCCAGTCTGGGGACTTAGCTGCAGCAATACTGTAAGCACGGGCAAATGCTCTGAGGAAAAAAGCATCTTGCCCCACATAATAGGCAAAACTTTTATGAGGCAGTGTACCGTCAGCAATTCCTTGCACAAAAGGATGGGATAAACAGACTGTTGCTAATTGTTGATTTATTTTCCATAAATTATTTGATAAGCTGTTTTGCATTGAAACCATATATCTAAAGTTTTGTCAAAGGGAATAGGGAACAGGGAATAGGGAATAGGGAATAGGGAATAGGGAATAGGGAATAGGGCATCTAAACGATTCTTAGCTTATCATATTTTCCATCAATTCATTCAGTGGTATTATATTATTTCTTAGTCAAAAATTACGCAAATTGACTTTTAAACCACCATCTGTAGGGGCGATCTTCGGAGCTTTGCGTTAGCAAATGGCATTCGCCCTGATTGGATTTAGTGTCTTTGCGTAATATCATGTCCGGATAAGAGCGCGATCAAAAAATTTTCTCCTTCTTCATTCTTTCTACCCTGCTGTCTCCTGTCTCCTGTCTCCTGACTCCTTCGTCGTTTATTTATAACTGTTCAACCGGACATGATATAAGTCCTGATTATGTTTTACTTTAAGATTATTCAAGCAATTTCTGAAATGTAGATACAGCAGATTGCAGATAGATGAGGTACAAATAAATATAAATGGTAAAGTGAATGCAAGTGCAGGATATTGCCCGCGACTGGTATAATAATATGAAATACACTGTATGTTTTATAAAACATCTCTACAGGAGTAGCTCGAAAAAGTTGATATGATTTATGGAAAATTTAATAGGAAATAATAATTTCTTCCTTCTTCCTTTTTCCTTCTTCCCCCTTCCCCTTTCCTCCTTCCTTCTTTCTTCTTCTATGAAATATTCTATAGTAATTCCTATTTATAATGAAGAGAAAAATCTCCCAGAATTATATCGGCGTATGAGTGCCATTCTCAATAGAATGGATGGAGATGTAGAATTAATTTTAATTAATGATGGAAGTCGCGATCGCTCTCTACAAATACTCCGAGAATTACATCAACAAGACTCTCGAATTTGTTACTTAAGTTTTGCCCGTAATTTCGGACATCAAATTGCTGTTACTGCTGGTTTAAATTTTGCTAGGGGGAAAGCTATTATAGTTTTAGATGGAGATTTGCAAGACCCACCAGAATTAATTCTAGACTTAATTGAAAAGTGGCGACAGGGTTATCAAGTTGTCTATGCTCAACGTACAAAAAGACATCAAGAAAGTTGGTTAAAAAGGTTTCCTGCTTTTCTCTATTATCGGATTTTAAAACATTTAGCAGATGTAGAAATTCCCATTGATACAGGAGATTTTTGTTTAATGGATAGATGTGTCGTAGATGTGTTAAATAAAATGCCAGAAACTAATCGTTATATTCGAGGTTTAAGAGCATGGGTTGGTTTTAAACAAACAGCAATTAAATTTGAGCGCGAACCTCGTTTTGCTGGTGATATTCAATATACTTTTGCCAAGTCTTTAACTTTAGCAATTAATGGTTTAGTCTCTTTTTCTAAAGTACCTTTACGACTGTCTACTTATGTAGGATTATTTGCTGCTTGTATTGCTTTATTGATGGCTTGTTTAGTTTTATATTGGCGGATTTTTTATCCAGATTCACCATTAACTGGTTTGGCAACAATTATAATGGCAATTTTCTTTTTAGGAGCAGTACAATTAGTAAGTATTGGAATTTTAGGAGAATATATCGGACGTATTTATGAAGAAGTAAAAGGTAGACCTCTTTATACTTTATCTGAAGTGGCAGGATTTGAGGATAAGAATTAATACCATGTTTTTTTGAGTAGGGGAGTGGGGAGTGGGAAAATAGAAAGATTTACTGTTTAAGCAAGAGGATAAGTTTTTTCCAGAGCGTTCTTATCCGGACATGATATAATTCACTATTTGAGGTTGAGTAGAGATTCTGTGGTTGTTTGTGAGCGAGGCGCATTACCAGAGTTGTTATCCTAAGCTACAGCATCTGGGACAGGGGGCCTATATTAAAGGTTCAATTGAAAAACGATTGTTGAATCACTCGCCAGACAATCAAGGGTTGAAATAGAATACTTGATGGCTTGAACATATGAAAAACCTGAAATAGAGCTAATGTCACTTGCGCTATTGAACTCAGGCCAGCCCATTTAAACCTTATAATATTACAGCACAAAGCACTCTAACTATTGCACCTTGCGTTATTTAGTTTGTCTTGCTAAACTTTAAAGAAACCAATCGGTCTTCAAATTGATGTCAAAAGCTCAAGAGACTAAAGCTCACATTATCAAGCAAGCGGCGGCTCTGTTTAACCATAAGGGTTATGCGGGGTCTTCAATGTCCGATCTGATGAATGTTACAGGCTTACAGAAAGGTGGTATTTATAATCATTTCTGTGGCAAGGATGAGATAGCTCTGAAAGCATTTGACTTTGCAGTTAATCACATAGAACAGAAGTTGATGGCTGCTTTGAAAGGAAAACGTCATGCGGTGGATCGATTGATGGCTATCCTCAGTCTCTATGAGCATATTTTGGAAGATCCAGACGATCCACTGCTTCAGGGTGGTTGCCCAATTCTCAATACAGCTGTAGAGAGTGATGACACTCATCCAGCCTTGCGTAACCAAGCGCAACAGGCGATGGACAGGTGGCGTATGTTGATTCAACATATTGTCGATCAAGGGATTAGGCGGGGTGAATTGCACTCCACAGTCGATCCTGCTAGTGTAGCGACAATTTTGATTGCAACCATTGAAGGTGGCCTGATGTTAACCAAACTCTATGGTGATTCTTGTTATTTGCAACAAGCATTAAGTCATCTCAAAACTTTTGTTCATCGTGATCTAGCAGCACCTATATAAATTTTTTTAGCTAAAAAAAGACCGATCGGTTTTTTTTATGTTAACATAATTCTTTGAGAGGAAAATCCCATGCTAAAACTCTACTATGCTAGGCCTTCCGGTTATGCCCGTCCTGTATGGTTAGCCTTGCTGGAAAAGCAACTTTCTTTCCAGTTAATTCCGGTTGATTTAAAAGGCGAGCAATTTTCCCCTGAATTCCTTGCCCTTAATCCCTTTAGCCATGTTCCGGTCTTAGTTGATGGAGATGTACGAGTCATTGAACACTTGGCAATTCTAGATTACCTAGAATTGCAATATCCCTATCCGCCACTTCTTCCTAAAGATGCAAAATCTTTGGCCAAGGTTCGCATGGTACAACTCGTTACGTTCAATGAACTCTTTCCTCAAATGTTCAAGCTACTCGCTTTGGACGGAAAATCAAATGAGGAATTAGCAGATATAGAGTATGCTCGACTCAGGATAATCAATACGTTGAATTTCTTTGAGTCCCTGTTGGGGGAGTCTTCCTACTTTGCTGGCGAACAACTGACTATGGCGGAAATAGTTGCTGGAACATTAGTTTATCGAGTCCAGGAGATTGGGGTTAATTTAACCCACTATCCCAAATTGAGTCTTTGGTCTGAACGATTACTGGCACGACGCACTTGGCAGCAAATCGAGCTAAGTCCCCAAGAATGGAGTGATTTCAAACGTTATATGAAAGTGATTCCAAAAATTTGGGAACGTCGCCGCCGTCAGCGAATGAAGATATTATCCCAGCAGTCCAATTTCCAATCTCCAGGCTAAACGATCTGCTTAGGGACTCGATCTGTTTTTTTGACCAACGATAACACCCGTAACAGTGGTTTGGTTGGCATTGCTTTGTAAGCTAGTGGTCTGTCAAACCTATTTTGATGGGTGATGAATTCTCAAAAGTCTTGATTGATAAGTTTTTCAATTTGGAAATACCCATCAATTCAAACTTGACAGACCACTAGTGACGTAGATCGATAGGAGAGACCTTTCACGAAGAAAGAGGGAAGAAGGAAGAAAGAAGAAGAACCCACGTTTAAAAACGTGGGATTGAAAACAAGGACGCAGTATTCCATCGCACTACGTGTCTTGGAATACATATTTGTTTTAAGTGGGCTTTATACCCACAAATAAAGTTTTTAATTAGGGCTTGCTGAATAAATCTTAAAGCATTGATTGATATTGGTTTTAGCCTTTTTAGATATTGAAAAAGTACCTGGTTTTCAGCTCTTTATGCTCAAAAAGGAGCGCATTTCTGGCGCATAGTAGGGCAAAAAAAATTATTCCCCTACTGCCTACTCCCCTACTCCCCCGCTCTCCTACTCCCCCGCTCCCCTACTCCTTAAAAAAGACTTTTTCAGCAAACCCTAATTATACTCATACCAACTTCTATCTTCGGTCCTAACTTCTTGCTTCTTTGTAAAATTAGCTGGAGATCGCGCTTATCGCGCACCGGAATGGGTATTCCTTAGCGATCGCCAGATAGAGCTGCCGTGGTTTCTAATGCTTCTCTCAGTCGGCTGCTCACCGTCAGACTCCGAGTCGGAGAAATGAAGTTGTGATAAAATTGAACATTCTTTTCTCTTTTCTGGAGTAATTTATGAAAACGACAAAATCTTTGCCTTTGAGTTGGAAAGAACTACAACAACTCGCCACATTTGAGCGAGATACCATTAACGGACCAACCAATTCCCAAGCGAGATTGCGGCTGTTTGGACAAGCCGAATCAGATGTGCGAGTTACTCTTTATCGCGATCATCATGCTTGGTGTCCTTATTGCCAAAAAGTATGGCTGTGGTTAGAGGAAAAGCAGATTCCGTACCGTATAGAGAAGGTCACTATGTTCTGTTATGGAACGAAAGAAAAGTGGTATAAGCAAAAAGTGCGATCGGGAATGCTTCCTGCACTAGAACTTGACGGTCAGTTAATTACAGAAAGTGATGATATCTTATTAGCATTAGAAGACGCATTTGGCCCATTAAATCAAGTAGGAATGGGCGATCGCCGAGCGCTGCCTCTGCGCCAGCTAGAACGCCTACTCTTTCGTGGCTGGTGCACTTGGTTGTGCTACCCCACGCGATCGCAAAGGGACGAACAACGCAGTCGAGATCAATTTACCACCATTGTGACTCAAGTTGAAGCTGCTCTGGCCAATACTCCAGGACCTTATTTTCTGGAAGAATTTGGTATAGTTGATGTGGTTTTTACTCCCTATGTCGAGCGGATGAATGCCAGCCTCTACTACTACAAAGGCTATTCATTGCGGGAAGAAAACCCAAAGTTCTCTGATTGGTTTGATGCTATGGAAACCCGATCCACCTATCGAGGGACACAAAGCGATTTTCATACCCATGCCCACGATTTACCACCGCAAATGGGCGGATGCTATCCTAACCAAGAATCTCAAACTGAGATTAATCAAAAACGAGTCGATTGCGGTCCTTGGTTCGGATTACCAGATGTGATGTATCCAGAACCCGAAACGTCTCGAGCAGAAGCTCTGCACCGGGTGATAAAGCATCATCATAATATCATTCGCGTTAATCCAGCCGACGATAACCTTTTTGATGAAGCCTTGCGTTGCGCTCTGACTTACATGATAACAGGAGATCTCTGTCCGCCACCATCTGCTTCCGATCCAGCACTGCGCTATCTGCGCGATCGCATTAGTGTACCGAGAGATATGTCCATCTATGCCGCCAAACGACTGAGAGAAGCATTAGAAACTACAGCAGCTCTATCTGGCGATCGCCAAGGAATACCTATTCCGGTGCGCGATCGGCGCGACCAAAATCCAACTAATTTCACCCAAACTTAACAATGAGTGAGAATTCCCCTCTTCAAATCTTTGATTGCAGAGGGGATGAGAGCGCCCCCTATTTTATTTTCAATAGCGGTCAATTCGTACTGGGTGTTTGGAGTGTAATACCAAACAGAATAGCGAGAACTTTAGCCAAGTCATTGGGTACACCGTAGGTATTAATGTCTTTTTGAATCAACTTTTGCTGGCGATGGAACAGACCAAATTTCCAGGTTTCTCCTGTCGTTACCGCTCCATAGAGATAGTCTACAGGGGCATCAATCCACTGGTCTAGGGCAATTAGTTCCACTGCAAGCTGGGTAAATCCTTTACCAAGATCGGCATTTTTCGCTTCAATAATCACGAGATTTTGAGGTGTGGGAATGAAGTAATCTACATTTCCCTTCAACTTGTTGCTCACTCTGATCGAATACTCAATCTTGAGAGGTGACTGGATAAACTTGCATACAGTTTTCAGCACTGGAAAAATTAGCGATTCTCGACGGGCAATTTCTGAGATGGGATCGACTAGCGCCAAGTTTTCTGCCAATTCATGGGTCAGTGGGGTGGGGTCTAGGGGCTGCTGCTCTGGGAGCTGGAGAGAAGCAGATTGGAAAGCAACCCCGAATTCAGCTAGAATATCGGCAGTGTCAAAGGGTAGGGTGCCATATTGGCTAAAGCTGTAACTTGTTGCGGGGTCAAGAATTGAAGGTTTCACCATTGTTTTACTCTGGCAGTTTTTAATGTGTTTGGTGTTTGTATCATTGGTATGGAATGTAACTTTTTTAGATAAGATTCTTGATAAATTTGAAACATTTTGATGGAAGTATAGCAAGCGTTCCCAAGACAATTATGTGTTCAAACCCCCCAATAGATTTATGCTGATAAGCAGTGCTACCTTTTTTCACTCCCTTCATCCTCCAACTCTAAAACAACATCTTCATAAATAGCATTTAGCGATAACGTGATTCCCAAACTCATCAACTCAATCGTGTCACCTTCACTGTAAGGAATGAATCGCCACTCTCCAACAGCATCCCGCCGAAAAATCTCAACCGTTTTGGTTTCAGAACTCACTAAAACATATTCTTGTAGGGTTGAGAGACGACGGTATAGGGCGAACTTACCACCGCGGTCGTAAGCCTCCGTACTCGGAGAAAGCACCTCAATAATGACACAGGGATAGCGGATGAATTGTCTGGCAGTACGATCGCGCTCATCGCAGCTAATACTAAGGTCTGGATAGGTAAACGGTCCCTCGTCAGTAATGCCCACCTTGGCATCAGAGTTACGCACCTTGCAGCGCCCCCGTAACGGTTCTCGTAACAGGCTTGCAAAATTTAGGGCAATGTCTGCATGGGGCAACGTTCCCCCTGCCATCGCAAACACTTCCCCATTAAAATATTCGTAGCGTAGTGGTTGTTGGATTTCCCATTCCAAATATTCCTGTGGTGTTAAGCGGGGGACAACTCTGGCAGTATCTTGCTTCATGGCATATTATCCAAAAAATATATTTATATTTTAATTTTAGCCGATAGATTCTCATCAAAAAGTAATTTCATTGGGATAATGGGGCAGTCATAAACCGACGCTCGCGATCGGCAGCATAAGCAATGCAGGCTTTTAAATCTTCTCGCGTCAGATCGGGAAAATCGTCGATAATTTCTGCTTCAGTCATCTCGGAAGCTAGGTACTCAAGGACTTCATAGACTGTAATACGCAAGCCACGGACGCAAGGCTTACCACCACGTTTTTCAGGCTCAATTGTAATGATGTCTCGGTAGTTCATAAATTGGCATGAGGGAAAAATGTTTACTTAACATTATATCGAAAACTTTTACTGCCCGCAGACAGAGAAGACTTAAGCAAGCTTATTGGCAAACTTATTGCTGTATTCCCGCTCTAAAAAGTGCTTGAGCTTTAATGTCCTCCCAAGAGACCACCGATTGAGGATTAATTTGACGATCCGCGAGACGACGGGATAGTTCTTGCTGCTGTGCTTCTGTTAGCTCTAGCTGCTCTGGTTCGGCACTGATGCTGTCCCAGATGACTTGAACTAACCTTCCGGCGATCGTCAATACTCAATGCTCTGGCTTGTAGTAGGGCTGTCGTTCGCTCCATAACTATACTCCTGCGATATTAACTACTAGGAATATGCATTTTACAACGAAGGTTTTATTCTTCAATACGCTGAAAAATTACACTGTAACCCTCCTTATTATTAGGATTAGGATATTTCATCACCCCCATTGCTTTTTTAGAACTTATGCATACACTTTCACCTTCTAGTTCTGATCGTGAAGGATCATCGTCATAGTAATAATGGAACTCCCATTTATCATTTTCATAACGTATTTGAAAATCTACAGGATTGCGAGAACTGCGAGAATATTGAGTATCATCTTTTGGTAGAAGAACTTCGTTTATATCCGTGTTTCCAGGCAATGAATGATCGAGAAGATACACTTCCCCTATTACTATTCCAGGTGTGTTTGTATCTAAGTTTTCGACTAATCTAAAATCTATGTGTCCCTTATCTCCACGACGATATTTGTATTCAATTTTTTGACCTTGCTGGAATAAAAGTTTACAATTTTCTTTAGGACAATATCGGTTAACAATTGGAATTGAGCATCTGATATCTGGTATCAATAAAGCAACAATAGCCACAATCAGACTAGCGCCTCCGACTAGCGCCTCCGATTGCCAAACCTATATTTTCCTTATTCCAATTAAATCCACTTCGCATAAATTTTATTAAATATGAATCAATTTTAGACAGGTAATTGTTTAATTTCTGTACAAAAGTTTTAAGCTATTTACAACTAATCTAGCCCAAAAGTCATTGCTTGTCAAATTAATCTAAAGGCACCTCGAAAAATAGATTTGCTTAGGGGTTTCATCGCCTGAAACCCTCATGAAAATGTTGTCTATAACATATATTGATCGCACCTCGTACAACCAACAATCGTTACATAAATATACAAACTTCAGATGACTGGCATCTCTCTAGCAGAACGTTTAAGATAAGCCCCCTGCCTCAGATGCTGTAGCTTGGGATCACAACTCCGGTAATGTCTCTCGCTCACAAACAACCAAATAATAATACGAGCCCGCTGATTCTGGGGCGGTACGGGGCAGGAAACATAACCATCAGTGTAAACTATCATACCATCATAATCCCAATGTTCCTCCAGATACGCCAAAACCTGGTCAATATTCGTCCCGCCTCGTTCCGTTAACTGGACTTCCCGTTGGGCCTGACGGAAAGTCACCACGTCAGTTGTAATCTCAGCATCAATTAGGATACATTTATCATAAGGAAGAAAATGAGGATTTGCGATCTGTAAATACCAATACCAAGAAAAATTAGGGAGCTAAAAGCACAAATTGCTCGTGAAGGCTTTGTCTATAGGAGGAAAAACAAGATAATTCAATATAGTATGCTCGTTCAATGGTCTGAGGAGGATCGGCTTTTTTTAGTGACTATTCCAGAGTTCGCCGATCGCGTTGTTATGCCTTGCGCCCATGGGAAAACTCGTGGGGAAGCGATTCAGAATGGAGAAGAAGTTATTGATATGTATTTGGAAGCGTGGGAGGTTGAAGGAGAATCAATTCCTCAACCCAGTACGCTGAAAAGTGTTGTCAAACACTAGCAGGCTCTCATTGTGTAGCATTAGCTTTCAGATAAGCCCCTTGCCCCAAATGCTGTAACTTGGGATAACAACTCCGGTAATGCCTCTCGCTCACAAACAACCACATAATACGAGTACGCCGATTATGTGGCAGTGCGGGGCAAGGAGCATAACCATCAGTGTAAATAATCAGACCATCGTAATCCCGATGTTCCTCTAGATACGCCAAAACCGGGTCAAAATTCGTCCCACCTCGTCCCGTTAACTGAATTTCCCGTTGGGCACGACGGAAGGTCATCACATCTGTTGTAATCTCAGCATCAAATTGAATCACATCGATCGCGGGGACACCATAATTAAAAAAGCGATTCACCACCGAAAACCCCTGCCGTAGCTGCTCCGTCCCCATGGAACCACTCACATCAATGGCAAACAGCAAACGGGTGGTAAAGTCACGACGACTACCCATATAGGCAAACCCATAACGACGATTCGGTTTCATCCGGGTTAACCTGCGCTGTTGGCTGAGGATAGAGGTGCGAAACTTGCGCAAAACTGCGCGATAGTCGAGCTTGGGGTGCAGATTCGCCAAAATCTGTTCCCGCAACTTGCCCCCAATGCTGCCCCAACTGTCATTAGCTTGAGCCATTTTCACCAGCTCATCCAGGCGATCGCTCAACAATTCATCTCGATCCCACTGGTTAGTATTTTCAACACCACTCAAGTCTGGGTTCGTATAGACTGAGAGGAGGTCTGGGGGGCTATTGTTGGAGTCTGAAGTTGGCTCGGTTTCTCCTGCCGTTCCGGGTTCAGATTCAGATTGAGCAGAGCCAGACAATCCAGATGCAGGTGCGCCATCAGCTCCCCCTGTTCCTTCTCCCGGCGCTCCAGAGGCTGTCTCCTCCAAACCAGAGTTTAGACTTGTGGGAGACTGTTCTAGCAATTTGTGGTAGTAAAACTCAAAGAATTGTAGGTCATAGCTGCGATCTCCAAAGACATCCCGCGCCCGAGGAAACGGCAGCTCGGTTTGCAAATATTCCTGGAGCGTTAAATTGCTGGCAGCATAGCTAATCGCCGAATGAGCTTGGCGGCGACTGTAGGGGTGTTTCAGAAGAATCCGTAGAGCTTCAAAGCGCAGGGTGGCTTCCAGATGGCGATCGCTCAACTGCTCAATAAACTCCGGATTATACTCAATCCTGCCCCGTTGAACGCGAATCGTTTGAATGCGTGGCTCAGAGATTAAGGCGTGACTCGTCCAGGTGGCCAACAACAGTGGCTCAACGAGCAGCCACTTTTCCACAATCCGAGCAATGCGGTGACGGGCGATCGGTTTCATTCTCATATCGCATTTGAATAGTTATCAAATAGTTTTGGCGGCAAAAATCTCTGCGGCACTCAGTTGTAATTCCGGAAAAGCCAAAGACTCAATCCTCTGGTTTCCCGTAAACAGCGTTACCTGATATTCCCCATCCACCAGTTGGTAAACAGAGAGAGTCGGTTGTTTGGGATTGCCGATAAACCGCCGACCGCCTAAACCCAGATAATCCACAATCCAGTATTCGGGTATCCCCATTTGTTCGTATTCTCCAACTTTCCTCAGATAATCATCTTGCCAGTTTGTACTGACAACCTCTATCGCCAGTCGCACGGAATCTCCATTGGTAATAATTGATTCTTTCTGCCAACGTGGTTCCTCGGCCAGTTGCGCTTTATTGAGGACAATAATGTCAGGTTGGTAACCGGATTCGTCATGGATCGGTTTCAGCAAGCAATTGCCAGGAATTGCACAAGGCAATTGTGATCGCCGAATTTCAAAATGGAGTTCGCCAGCAATAAAACCAATAACACTAGAATGTTCACCTGTTCCTAAAGGCATTTTTACTATTGCTCCATTGTGTAGTTCATATTTATAGGTCGCGTTTTCCGGATACCAGTCAACAAATTCATCGAATGATACGGGTGTTGTTAAAGTTGCAATCATAGTTATTCAGTACGAAAGATTAATACAAAAAAAGGGTTTGGGGAATAGAGAAGGATTTGGGTTCATACCTCGATCGCCTCTAAATACTCTGACAAGAAATCAATCAGATCCATCGATTCAGCGACAAAGCCCATAGCATCACTAAACTTGGGGCCTTGAACCAGGGAGGAAAAATGGGCGATCGCCTCCTGTTGTTTAGCCTTACGGAGATACTGGAGATATTTTAACAGATTTTTGCGGGCATTATCCGCTTTTGTTTCGGGGCAATGCCCGGTATTGAGCCAGAGTAAGACTCGTTCGTTCAAACTGGCAAAGTCCTGAATATCCAAGTCTTTGAGCTGTCTGGAATGCTTAGAATATTGCAACAGGAGTTGCTCTGGCCCCAGACCCTTTTGGATAGCCAGGCTTTGGCGAAAGGCGATACTAGCCCGACTCCCCACCATACCAGCAATCAGTTTGAAGTGAATCTCCTCCAGCTTTGTATGGTTGCGCAGAAAATTCGCAACTTTGACCCAAGCACGGCGATCGGGGGTTTTGATCAAACCAGCAGTAGCGATCGCCGCATCCGCATCCGGGTTGTCACCATCAAGATACTCCGGATGCTGTTGGATAAATGTCAGCACTCGTGAATCGATATCGTGTCCGGCCGCCCAGAGCAGCCAATCTTCCACCGTCGGCACAAATTCGTAGAGATTGAACCGCGACACCAGAGCCGGATCGAGTTCCGTCAGTTGATATTCTTCCCCCGCATTAACCGCAGCAATGACAATACTGCCAGGGGGTAGGGGTTTACCCGCTAAGGTTTTGTTGAGAGTCAGGTCTTGAACCGCCTGCAAAATTTCGGGGCGGGCGCGGTTAAGCTCGTCTAGGAGGAGTACCACCGGGCGATCGGGGTCAGGCCACCAGTAGGGGGGTAAAAAAACCGAACGGCCTGTTGTCTCATCTTTGTGGAGCAAGCCAATCAAATCCCCCGGATCGCTCATCTGACCCAAAAAGAAGGGGATTACGGGCAGGTTATGGCGCTGACTGTAGAAATGGCTAATAATTTCTGATTTGCCAATACCATGCTTGCCCACCAGGAGGATATTTTGCTCCGGTGGGGTCAGTTCCAGAACTTGATATAGTTCGCGGGCATCAATACGAATCATTTAACAATTAATAATTAATAATTAACAACTAATACTTGGTGATTTAAAAATGCAAGCTTCATCGCTCGCTAGCCATCCAATTGTTCATTGATATAACTACAAATCCTGATGACGAATCCATTCAGAACGGCGATAGCCACGCTTGAGATGGGTTTTAAAGCGAACGCCGCTGTTGTAAGTCTCACGGAGAGCTTGAATTGCAGTGCGCAATTTGGGCAGCACCTCCTTGAACTGGTTAAAGGGAATCAAAATAGCAAAGTAGTCGTTGTCAGACAGACGAATAATCAGCTTGAGCTTAATACTATCGACTTCGGTGGCAAAGTCAAATCCATCTTCCTTGGCAATTTTACGCACCTGAGCCAAGATAGCTTGCACTTTCAAGTCTTTCTGTTTTTGGCGCTTGGCAGCTTGTGCTTTTTGCTGCTCAACCCGCTTCAAAAATCCTTGGACTAGGGCAACTACTTCACTAATGTCTGAAACGGGGGCGGGCGATCGCTCTCTGCCTAACTCTACCCAGAGCTGTTCCTCCGGACTCCTGAGCAAATGTAAATGGGTATGATCTCGATACCAGCGATCGCTTGATTCTTCCAGCAGAATAGAACAACAGAGAGTGTTGCTGGGAGTCTTGTCTCCATTTGCCCCCCCTTGGAAACGACTATAATGATGACAGTTATCATTCCGCTTAACGCCAGCGAGAGGTTCAACTCTGGCCAACAACTCTTCCGCTAGTTCTTGGGCTTGTTCGGGGTCAACATTAAGGGGCTTATCCCCCGAAATATTCTCCCGGAGGAGCTTTTGCAAACTTCGTGATGTGATGGACATAAGATAAACGACCTTCTTTCGCTAACATTTGACGACAACAGAAATCACAGCTGGTTTAAAACCTCTCCTTTTAAGGGGAAAAAAGCGGTCGAGGGATGGCGTTAGCGGAGCGGGTCTGCAAGAACGGGTCCCCTCGCCATATCCAATCAACCAAGAGAAGAAATAATATTTCCTGATATTCAATTCCGTAACGGTTTTAATCAGAGGTAATTATCAATTAATGAATATTCCTAATTTGAGGTTGAGTAGGTTGCTACCTCACCCAACCTACAAAAAATTAAAACTATTTAACTGAAATCGTCAGGAATAATACCCAACTCTCGCAGTTTCGCTAGTAAGCGATCGCTTTGTTTTTTGGCTGCTGCTAACTCTTCTTTAACTGCTGCTACCTCCTGTTCAGCATTGGTAGCTTGTTGTTTAGCTGCTGCTGCCTCCTCTTTAGCTACTGTGGCCTCCTCTTTAGCTGCTGCTGCCTCCTGTTTGGCTTTCTCTTCAGGAGTCAGTATCAAATCTCCTTCTGGGGTCATCCACCGCAACCATAGTCTATCTCTCTCCTTGTAACTTCCCTGCCACAAACCCAGACTGAGTTCTACCTCCGGAAGCAACAAACGTCCCTCACTTAACTCTGCTCTTTGGTAGCGATCGCCCACTAAATGAAACGCCTGCATTTCATTTGTATAGCGACTGAAGGTAACATAATAAGGCACTTTCAGAATACTCTCGTAAACTTCCCACTTAGTCGGAGGTTTTCCCGGTTCTCCTAGTGTCTCTCCTAAGTCTTCATCTTCTGTACCTGGAGATAATAACTCGACTACTACCAACGGGTTAATTTTTTCGTCCCAAACTACATAACTTAAGCGCATATCCGATTGTTTATACCACCTTGGCACTCCCACAACTGCAAACCAGTCTGGGCGTTTGTACCATTTAGGATGTTTGACATCGTAGTAGAGATTCATATCAACGCCACAAAACAAAAGATCGGGAGACCAGTTGCGAGGTTGAAAAGTTTGGTCTAAAAGTTGAGGTTGGAAGTAGTGAAATTGGTCTGGCAAACCAGGCTCCTCCGGGTTTTCGCTTGGTAAGTCGTACATGGTAGGCAAAGTTTCCTTTGCTGGCAGTTGTGGTTCATGTTGAACGGATATATTTGTCATATTATTGCTCTCGACATAGTTTTTATAGTTTGAAAAGCGACTCTATCTGCGCGTACTTTTCCCATGATTACATAGTAACACACTATGCTTGATAAATGCGAACAGAGTTAAAAAAAATTTTTGATATAGCAACCGCCAAGGCGGTTAGGACAATTAGTGCGAGCATCTTGCTCGCGTCATAAATCATCATAATTACCGGATGTCCTAACTATAGTGGCGACTGCTATAAATCTAAAGTCAGCATTATATTTTTGCTGAAAGCGATCGCCCTGCAAAAATAAAGCAAGTGAGTGAGCATTTCTCAATTTACTCAAAATAATGATACAATAGGAAAAATCCCCAAAACATTTATGTACAGAGAATAATATGACAAAATATCCATATCCCCCACTGGTTTTAGAACCAGAACAGTACGACACCCTACGA
>NZ_CEZPJD010000035.1:0-23656 GCF_983059655.1 Okeania sp. | reverse complement strand
AACATTACCTGATTTGCATTAGCTACAGGAGGACGATCTAATTCTGTTGTTCTTGGCAAAACCTCAGCAACAGCTCCTCGTCTACCTGCCCAGTCAGGATCTTCTATGACCACGCGATCGCCCACCATTACTTTCTGGCCAATTTTCTTCAATCGCGATCTACGGGTACACAGGAGTTGAGTAACATTTTCTGTTGTTTTTTTTACCAAATCATCTTTTGTATCGAGCTTAACTTGGTAAAAATTTGCTTGGACTGCAACAACTGTCCCTACCAAATCGTTATTTGTTTCTAAGATGCCACCCTCTTCTGAAGAACTCATGCAACGCCTTCCGGGCGACATACCTTCAGGATAAAATACTCAGAGCGATCGCTTATTTCTTCTATTTGATAACCTTCTACAATCAAACTATCAGGTACTTGCTCTATTGGTTCTCCTGGATCTAGCCAAACTTCCAAAATCTCTCCAGGCATCATCTTTTCTAGGTGTAGTTTTGTCTTGACAAAATTAATTGGACAGGGAGTACCTCGCAAATCTATTTGGGCATCTGGTATTTTTTGCTGCTGGATTTGGGGTTGATAATCCATAATTTAATATTGTTTCTCCAATATTTTAGTTTTTAATAATATAGTTCCAATCAATTATTATCAGAAAAGATAAAAGACAGAGAGCAAGAGGCATAAGGGAAATATGACCGAATAATTAAGGATTAAAGCCTCTCCTTTAGAGGTTGTCTGAGAAGTCCCATTTGTTACATTGCTCGCCCCCTAAATCCCCCAATTTTGGGGGACTTTTAGAAGCAAATCGACTCTTGTTCCCCCCCAAAGTTGGGGGGCTAGGGGGGCAAAATTCATTATCAAAAAACTTTTCAGACATCCTCTTAAAGGAGAGACGAGAAAAAATTTTCCTTTGAGTCAATTCTCTTCTTTTAAAGGAGAGGTAATTATTAATTATTAATTGTTGAACATTCCCTTTCTAGATCATTTTTGTTGAAATAAGTTTCCTAAAAATCCTTCTATACCACCTTTTCCAATACGATCGCCTTTAATGCTTGCCAATTTTTCCAGCAACTCACGTTCTTCAGGAGTAATTTTTGTGGGAATATCTATTGCTATGGTAATGAGATGATCGCCACGACTTACAGGATTACCCAATCTCGGTACTCCTTTATCTTCTAAAGTTAGAACAGTATTTGGTTGAGTACCTGCTGGAATTATTAATTCTGCTTTGCCATCAACTGTATTTATCTCCAGACTACAGCCCAAAATTGCTTGTAAATAACTAATTTTTATTTCAGATAGAATATTAATTCCATCTCTTCTAAACTCTGAGTCTTTTTTGACCCCCAAGAAAACATACAAGTCTCCAGGTGGTCCACCCATCTTACCTGCATCTCCTTCTTTAGATACACGTAGCTGAGTACCATTATCCACCCCTCCTGGGATAGTAATTTTTATTTTTTTCGTAACTTCATTTTGCCCACGGCCACCACAGGTATGGCACTTTTCTTCTATTATTTGCCCAGTACCATTACACGAAGGACAAACTGAAACTTGAGTGAAACTACCGAAAGGAGTTCTTGTTGCCCGGCGTACTTGACCAGTTCCTCCACAAGTAGAACAAGTTTTAGGTGCTGTGCCTGGTTTGGCACCCGAACCATTGCAAGTTTCACAAACTTCTAAATGTTTGATGGTTAGTTCTTTATCCCCGCCAAATACAGCTTCGTGGAAATCCAGATTCAGGTCTATGCGTAGGTCATCACCTCTAACTGGACCTGTACGCCTACGCCCTTGTGTCCCCATTCCTCCAGAAAATCCACTGAAAAAGCTTTCAAATATATCAGCGAAACTGTCTGAAAAATCTGTGGAGAAACCTTGTGCTCCTGCTCCTGATACTCCTGCTTCCCCAAAGCGGTCGTAACGAGCTTTTATTTCTGGGTCTGAGAGAACTTCGTAAGCACGATTTATTTCTTTAAAGCGTTCTTCTGCTCCTGGCTCTTTGTTCACGTCTGGGTGGTACTTACGAGCCAAGCGACGGTAAGCACGCTTTAGTTCCTCTTTATCTGCACTACGAGAAACACCTAGAATTTCATAATAATCGCTGGCCATAGAGCTGATTGCCTAGAATTAGTGTTAATATGTTTACTTTTTAATTTTTATCTTTGAAGTACCCAACACCAAAGCTATTGCTAGATAGTGTCAGATATCCTGCTTCAACCGCCAGTATCTCCATGGTCCGAAAACTCTCTTGGTCATACACAGCGTCCACAGGGTAAATTTTATTTATATGGTTTGGTTGTCATATTTACAGCTATAGTTAGCTGCAACTAATAACTAATTATATCTAAAATTTTGCTCGCATCCTCATAAAGCTCCAAGTCAATTACCAATTTAACGGCTATTCTATTACAATAGAGCGGGACTTTTTGCGACCGAAGGTTAAAAACATCGGGTGATGGTATTTCTGATTTTAATATTTACCAATATGTTTTCCCCATTATAGCAGTCTAGCATAGACTGTACGGTGAGAGTGTCAAAGGAATGGGTTTTTTCCAAATTCACTCTCAGGTTCTTCAGTTGCTTCTTCAACCTTAACTGAAGTGGCCTCTTTTTTAGTTGGGTTACTATCAATTGGTGTATTAGTTTCTTGCTCTAAAGTTTCTTCTTCCGAAGTTTCTGATTCTGTAATTTCTGAATCTTGAGGAAGCTGAGGAATTTTCTCTTTTTCTGGTGGATCTATCCTTTCACCCCCACTTCGGTCATACAAAGTTTCACCTAAAGCAAACAACTTTTGCCTGAACTCTTCAATTTGCTGATTTAACTGGTCATAATTATTTTCAGTTTCTGAGCTGACCAAAACTTGCTTCAATTGTTCATAGCTTTCTTCAAGTTCTGTTCCTAACTGTTCGTCAATAAAATCACCATGTTCTTTGATAGTTGCTTCGTAATTGTATAGAAGAGTATCGGCCTGATTTCTCAATTCTGCTAATTTTTGTTGTTGAATATCTTGCTCTGCATAAATTTCTGCTTCTTGTTGCATTCGTTGAATTTCTGCTTCATTCAGACCACCTGTATTACTAATTTCAATACTTTGTTCTCTACCTGTGCCTAAATCTAAAGCCTTAACTTTAAGAATTCCATTAGCATCAATATCAAAGTTAACTTCTATTTGAGGTATCCCTCTAGGAGCTGGAGGAATGCCTTTCAGTAAAAACTTACCCAGACTTTTATTATCTTTAACCATTGCCCGCTCGCCTTGAAGGACATGAATTTCTACAGAAGTTTGTCCATCCACTGCAGTTGAATACATCTGAGAGTGACTGGTAGGAATTGTGGTATTCCTTTCTATCACCTTAGTATATATTCCTCCCAAAGTTTCTAACCCCAGGGACAAAGGAATCACATCTAATAGCAAAAGGTCTTTAACTTCACCGCCTAAAATACCAGCTTGAATTGCTGCTCCCGATGCCACAGCTTCATCTGGATTAACAGAGGTATCAGGAGTTTGAACGTTAAAATAATTACTTATTGCTGCCTGAACTGCTGGTATTCTTGTAGAACCTCCCACCAGAATAATTTTGTCTATCTTTTCCGGTGTCATACCAGCATCTTTCAGAGCTTGTTCCACTGGTTTAATCGTACTTTGAGTAAGATTTTTTACTAATTTTTCAAATTGAGCACGAGTTAATTGGGTCTCCAAATGTTTTGGGCCTGTTTCGTCAGCAGTGATAAATGGTAAATTTATATTGGTAACCAGGGCAGAAGATAGTTCGATTTTAGCCTTCTCTGCTGCCTCTCGCAGTCTTTGTAGCGCCATTTTATCTGCGGATAAGTCTGTGCCTTCCCGGTCTCTAAACTCCTCTACCAACCAGCGAACCAAAGAATTATCAAAATCATCTCCTCCTAGATGGTTGTTTCCAGAAGTTGCCTTAACTTCAAATATGCCATCTCCTAACTGTAGTATCGAAACATCAAAAGTCCCGCCACCAAGGTCAAATACCAAAATAGTCCGGTCTTGGTCTTGCTTATCTAAACCATAAGACAAAGAAGCAGCAGTTGGTTCATTGATAATTCGCAACACTTCTAGACCAGCAATTGTCCCTGCATCTTTCGTAGCTTGTCTTTGTGCATCTGTAAAATAGGCTGGTACTGTGATTACTGCTTGAGTAACAGATTCTCCTAAATATTTTTCAGCATCCTGCTTCATTTTTTGCAGAATCATTGCTGAAATTTCTTGAGGTGTGTAATTCTTACCTCTTATCTGGACATCTACAGTACTATCTTTACCATTAATACAGGTATATGGAACTCGGGAACGCTCTTCTTCTGTATCGTCCCATCTTCTGCCAATAAATCTTTTGATGCTGTAAACTGTATTTACTGCATTGGTTAATGATTGTCTCTTTGCCAGTTGGCCAATTAAGCGTTCGTTTCCTTTGGCAAATCCGACAATACTTGGTGTTGTACGCCCACCTTCTGAGTTGGAAATTACAATTGGTTTGCCCCCTTCTAAGACGGCCACACAACTATTTGTTGTCCCTAAATCAATGCCAATGACTTTTCCCATAGTGATTCGGCGTTCTTATCGTCAAAATTCTTTTGAGTTTTCTTTGTTAAGTTGTATTCAGAATATATCGAGTAATCTTGGTAAGATTTAGATTAGCATTTTTGTAACTGTATTTTCTTTGAGCTGATTCTGAATACAACTTAGTTAAATGTGGTGATTAAACAAAAATATGAAACTGCTGTTTAATCTTCTGCATCAGTTTGAGCTTCTTCTGTAGACTCTTCAGGTTCTGGAGCTGTCGCTACTTTTACCATGGCGTGTCGAAGGACACGATCTCCGAGAGTATAGCCCCTCACTAACTCTTCTGTAACAGTTCCTTCTGGATATTCTGTTGTTGCTTCTCGCATTACTGCTTCATGTAGATTTGGGTCAAACTCTTGACCTTCTGGGCGCATAGGAGAAACTCCCAGTTTTTTGAGACTATCTACCATTTGCTTATAGACAGTTTGATAGCTCTTGTGGATATTCATTTCTCCATCATTAGCTGGTTTAATCTGGGAACGAGCACGGTCAAAATTGTCGATTACTGGTAATAATTCAATGATTGTGGAGCACTTCACTTGTACGTCTATTTCTTCTTTTTCTTTTTGTGTACGTTTACGGAAGTTCTCAAAGTCTGCTGCTAGTCTTTTGTATTGAGTATCTTTTTCTTCTAGCTGAACTTTGGTAGTTTCTACCTGAGTTTGCAGAGATTCATTTGCCTCTTTTAATAGGACTACATGCTGTGATATTTGCTCTAAGTTCTGTTGCTCTGTATTTTCTGTATTTACAGAAGCATTATCTTTAGACTCTTCCTCAATATTTTCAAGTTTTTGAGATGAGTCTAGTTCTGCGTTTTGCTCAACCGCTTGCATATTTTCTTGTATTTCTTTATTTGTTGTTTCTGCTGATGGTATCTCTCCTACCATTTAATTTTCTCCTGAATACTGACGGTTGTTACTGCTTTTTATCTAGCTTTTTTTATCTGACTTATTCATCATCAAAAAATACTATAAAAATACAGATTTTTAACTACTATATCTGATTATTGTGACTACCTTTTAACTTATTTAGTTATCAGGTCTTTAGAGTCAAGCTTATAGATTAGCAAATATAGTGGTTTATATTCAAGAAATTATAGAGTACTTGATTTTTCTGAAAAATACTCAATCAATTTCTTTGTTAAAAATTTGCTAATATTACTAATTAAGTCTATGTCACAAATAAAATTATGGCGATCGCTAGGGAAGTACTAAGTTATGGTAAAGATAGAGACTTTTTTACATACTGTTAAACTAGCAAAGGTTAAGGTTGTTTAACTGGTAAAGTAAGTAGAACGGTGCAAAAAAACAGCAAGTTAGTAACGAAAAGTTAAGTTTGCCAAAAACTCTCTTCAATTCTGCCTTCTGCCTTTTCATAACGATAGTTTTCAACACCGACCTACTTATTAGCATTAGTTTATTATGTATTTAGGATATTTTTGAAATTAAGAAATATTACAATACTACCTCAGTTACTCTGAAGTACTTCCTGAGATATACAAAATAAATCATCATCAAAAATAGATTGTCCCAGTTCTATAGTCTAATGTTTTTCCCCAACAACATTGTGTCCCTGAATATTTATTGACTCTAGTTTCAGATTATACCGAATTATTTCATATTAACCAAAACATTTTTCTGGTCAATACTATTTTCATTGGCTATTAGGTGATTGTAGCTACTATGTTGCACAGAAGGAAAGTATCTCTACCATGATTAATTTAGTTGCTAAGATTTTTACAGTCCTATGGTAGTTACTGGCCTTAGTTTTAATTTGGGAATTTTGTATAATTTATAATTGCAGACTATCCCTGGATTAACGTAAAAATGCTATTCCAAAGACTTAGAGACACAACATTAAGTAAACTCAGTTAACGGCTTGTTAAGCTGGTGTAAATTTTATCAAAAACTTAGGGAATACTTAGACTTAGGAGAACTTAATTTATCAGCCATGGCCCAAACCTCTTCACGGAATTCACGCACTGCTATAGTTGCCCTTAGTAATCTTTCTCCTTTTGGGAACAAACTGGTTCAGGCAGGCTATGTCAACATTGAACAATTCCAAAAATGTCAAGTTGAAAGCCGTAAATCAGGTAAATCTTTGACAGAGATACTGGAAGCTCTGACAGGACAACCTTTACCTGCTGAATTACTAAGGCATTATAAAAAGCAGCAGCTATTTGAACTAATGATTTTTCATGGTGTAGCTGCCTTTGACCCAGAAATTACTCAAATTCCACCACAACAAGTATCTTATCTAATCGACAAAGTAATTCCTATAGAAACTTGTCGTCGTAACCGGATGGTACCACTATTTAGCCACGAAACTCATTTGGCCAATCAGTTAGTCCAAGCTGGTAAAATAGATCAAAGCCAAATGTTGAAAGTTTTGACTCAAAGTATTGGCTCACAAGGTACATTCGTTGAAGAACTAGAAAAGTTTACTGGAGATTCACTGCCGTCAAATTTGCTGAATGAGTATGAAAAACAGCAACCCTTTGTGATGGTGGGAATGGCCGATCCTGATAACCTGCAAGCTCTAGATGAACTGAAAAATAAAATTCTCAGACATCGTGGATTAACTTTACAGCGTCTGGTAATTACTCCAGAAGATTATCAACACCTAATTAACTACTACTTAGACGAGCAAACGAAAAAGGACGCTGTTGCTGCGAAGAAGGCAGAAGAAAAAGAGTTAGAGATGGAGTCAGGGTTTTTTGAGGGTCAAGATCTAGAAGATGCTGATGATGAGAATGCGGTAGAGGACATAGCACAAAGCATCTCTGAGGCTGAAGATGCTCCTGTGATTAAAGCTGTTAATATAATTTTAGTTAAAGCTCTGAGTGAGGGAGTATCAGATATTCATGTAGAACCTCAAGAAGAATTTATCAGAATTCGGATGCGTAAAGATGGGGTATTGCAAGAATATTTTAGGTTTCCGAAAAAAGTTATCCCGGCGATTACTTCCCGCTTCAAAATTATTGCTAACTTAGACATTGCTGAACGACGGCAAGCTCAAGACGGTCGTATTCGTAAAGTATTTAAGGGACGTACTATCGACTTCCGGGTAAATAGTTTGCCTAGTCGCTATGGTGAAAAAATTGTTTTACGGATTTTGGACAGCTCTAGTACCCAGCTAGGGTTGGGTAAGTTAATTACAGACCAGGATACTCTGGCTTTAGTGAGGGAAACTGCTAGTCGTCCATTTGGACTAATTTTGGTTACAGGTCCAACAGGTTCTGGTAAGTCTACTTCTCTATATTCTATTCTGGCAGAAAGAAATGAGCCTGGGGTTAATATTAGTACGGCGGAAGACCCCATTGAATATGCTTTGCCTGGGATTACTCAGTGTCAGGTAATTCGGGAAAAAGACTTGACTTTTGCTAATATTCTCCGAGCGTTTCTGCGACAAGACCCTGATGTTCTACTGGTGGGTGAAACACGGGACAAGGAAACAGCAAAGACGGCTATTGAGGCGGCATTAACTGGACACTTAGTTTTAACAACTCTACACACTAATGATGCAGCAGGAGCGATCGCTCGACTTGATGAGATGGGAGTCGAATCTTTTATGGTTTCTGCTGCTTTGTTGGGTGTTTTGGCACAACGTCTAATGCGTCGGGTTTGTAGTGAATGTCGAATTCCCTATACTCCTGAACCTAAGGAGCTGAGTCGCTATGGTTTAGTTCCTTCTCAGGAGCAGGATGTTACTTTCTACAGAGCAAATACTATACCAGTTGAAGACCGGAAAGTATTGGCAGAGAGAGAGGAGCTGTGTAAAAAATGTGGTGGTCTAGGTTACAAAGGTCGTGTAGGTGTTTATGAATTTATGAAGTCTACAGAGCGACTACAAACTCTAATTACTCAAAGAGCGCCTACCGAACAGATTAAGGAAGTAGCAGTTGAAGAAGGAATGACTACTTTATTGCAGTATAGCTTGGATTTGGTGCGACAAGGTTATACCACTTTTGAAGAGGTGGAGCGGGTAACATTTACTGACTCTGGTCTGGAGGCAGAAATGAAACGTCAAGCTAAACAAAATCTAGTTTGTAAGTCTTGTGGTGCTGAGTTAGAGGCTGAATGGCGAGATTGTCCCTATTGTATGACACCTCGCTTTGAGTAATTTAGGAGGCAACAGGCAACAGGCAACAGGCAACAGGGAAGAAAGATCAAAGTACCTCACGCTTACTGAGAAACGCTATAAATTTTTTGAAGTACAGCAAATGCAAGTTTTTTCGGGAGATTTAGATTATGTCTTTTATGATTGAGGATGTGTTGGAGTCCCTTGTAGAGCAGGGCGGTTCAGATGTACATATCCAAGCTCGCGCTCCAGTTTTTTTTAGAATTAGTGGCCAACTTACACCTCAGCCACAGTTTGGAGAAAATCTTGACCCACTGGAAGTGCAAAACCTGATTTTCCAAATGCTTAACAATATGCAACGTAAGCACTTGGAACAAAATTGGGAACTTGACAGTGCTTATGGTGTGAAGGGGTTGGCTCGTTTTCGTTTAAATGTTTATCGGGAGCGGGGCAGTTGGGCAGCTTGTATGCGTGCTCTTGCTTCTCAAATTCCTAATGTTGATAAGCTTGGGGTGCCGATGATTTTACGGGAGATGACTGAGCGACCTAGGGGGATGTTTCTAGTGACAGGGCAGACTGGATCTGGAAAAACAACTACTATGGCGGCTTTGTTAGATTTGATTAACCGTACCCGTGCTGAACATATTCTCACTGTTGAAGACCCCATTGAATATGTTTTTCCTAACGTTAAGAGTTTGTTTCATCAACGGCAAAAAGGAGAAGATACAAAAAGCTTTTCTAATGCTCTGAAAGGGGCACTTCGTCAAGACCCGGATATTATTTTGGTGGGAGAAATGCGGGACTTAGAAACTATTGCTTTGGCTAGTACTGCAGCAGAAACGGGTCACTTGGTATTTGGGACTTTGCACACTAACTCTGCTTCTGGTACGGTAGACCGGATGTTGGATGTTTTTCCACCAGAGCAACAACCTCAAATTAGGGCGCAGTTGGCTAACTCTATTGTTTGTATTTGTAGTCAAAACTTGGTGAAAAAAGTGGGTGGGGGTCGCTGTGCTGCTCAGGAAATTATGATTAATACTCCGGCGATCGCTAACTTAATCCGGGAATCTAAAAATGCTCAACTTTATTCTCAAATTCAGATGGGCAAGAAGTTAGGTATGCAGACGATGGAAATGGCTCTTGCCGATCTATATAAAGAAGGAAAGGCTACCTGGGAAAATGTCATGGCTAAAGCAGTAAAACCTGATGAACTTGCAAATTTGATTGGTCCAGAACCTAAGGGGAAGGTAGAAAAGGCTAAGGCTCGTCGTTAAGTATCGGGTAAGTAGGTTTTAGGTAGTACAGGAGTGAGGAATATAATAGAACTTCGTTCCGCTTACACGTTAACCTTTGCGGTAGCACTCCGATAGGAAAGTTACGCGCCTGCAAACAAAAAACTTTCTCCCTCTACTCCTATTTCTTCTTCTTTTTTCCCTCCTGTACGTCGCCCTACTGATGCCTCCCGGACCTAAATTCTGACTCCTAAGTAATTAAGATTAATATCATACAAGTTATTCAGCAACGCCAAAAACTTCTTGAAAGGTGGTAGATAAAAAAGGTTTTTTAGCTTAACTTCTGATTTGGAAACAGAGTAAAGTTAATGATAATTAAAAACTTTTTCAAAAGTAATTTAAAATCATGCCACCTAAACCAGTATTTGTCTATTAAAGATTAAATAAATGAGGAAACTAAACTATGACTAGCAATTTAGCCAGTAAAAAATCGAAAGGTGGTTTGGAGGAACGGCTAAAAGAATTTGAAGAAAAATTAAATGTCGCCCTCGCTACTATTACGGTTAAAGATTTAGCTGTCTTTGCCCGTCAATTTGCTGCGATGTTTAATGCCGGTGTACCGATGGTTAGATGTCTTAAAGTATTAAAAGAACAAACCTCTAATTATAAGATTAAATATGCTTTGAAAATGATTAGTGCAGAGGTAGAAGAAGGCACTGAATTGTCAGAAGCAATGAGAAAACATCCGGCTTGTTTTGATGAGTTATTTCTGAGTATGGTTGCTGCTGGAGAGGTGGGTGGTGTCCTTGATGAAGTGCTTGAACGTCTGGCAGTTATGTTGGAGAAAAATGCTAAGACTTTGAGTGAAATTAAGTCTGCTATGTCTTATCCAAAAACTGTTATGTTTATTGCTCTGGCAGTGTTTTTTGGGATGACGACTTTTCTATTACCAACCTTTGCCAAAATTTTTGAAGAAATTGGTACTGAGTTGCCAGCTTTTACTGTGTTTATGTTAGGTATTAGTGCTTTTTGTAGAACTTGGCCTCCTATTCCTCAAGTAACGGCAATAGGCTCAATTATTTTTATTTACGTTGTTTATACAATGGTTTATAAAACAGAGCAAGGTAGGCTATTTTTTGACAAAATATTTCTGAAACTTCCTATTTTTGGAGATATTATTGAAAAGTCGGCAGTGGCTCGTTTTTGTATGATTTTTGGTACTTTGACTCGCTCCGGTGTACCAATGTTGAAGTCTCTGGAAATTGTGAGAAATGTGGCAGGAAATGCGGCGATCGCTGAGTCTGTTGAGTATGCGAGGCAAGAAATTCAAAGTGGGGGAATGATTAGTATAGCTCTACAAGAAAAGAAAGTTTTTCCTTCTTTGGCAGTGCAAATGATGGCTATTGGAGAAGAAACTGGTGAGTTGGATGCGATGTTGATGAAGGTGGGGGCTTTTTATGAACAAGAAGTTGAGGAAGCTGTTAAGTCTTTGACAAGTATGTTGGAACCTTTAATGATTGTTGTTATTGGTGCTATGGTTGGTGCAATTTTGCTTTCTATGTATTTACCTATGTTTAAAGTATTTGAAGATTTGTAGAAGGAAGAAAGAAGAGGGAAGAGGGAAGAGGTAAGAAGGAATAAGGAAAAGTATTACAAATGGATAATTGATAATTAATCCCCAAAGGTTTAAAGCCTCTATCAATTAATGAAGTTGTCTGAGTTTTAAACTTTTGAACTGTCCTAACATTTCCTTTTAGTGCTATAACAACTACTCCCTACTCCCTACTCCCTACTCCCTACTCCCTATTTTAAATATAAGAAAATATTAAATTTATTATGGTTATAAAAAAATCAGATTACGAAGCATTACTAGCAGAATATAGTAATTCACAAGCAACAATTGCACTACTTAAACAACATAGACCATACTTAGAAATGCTTCCCAGTATGCGTCGTCCAGAAAATAGTTTAATTGTGATTCCTTTACCTATTATTAAGCTACGAAAACAGGGTAATGAGTTAGGAGAAAATGTTCTTTTGCCTTGCGATCTAGGTATTTTTATGTGCGACCCTGAGTGGAAGGTTAAGACAGGAGCAGAAATTTTTATTTTTATTTATAGACCTCAAGAAGACTTTTCCGATCTTCTTAGTCGTTGGCGACAAACTCAGATTTTATTAGATAAGGAATATGAATGGGTAATGCCTCAAGATTATAAACATATCTATTCTCAAGAAGCGGAAGAAGTTTATCCTTTATTTGTTTTATTTTCAGAGACTCCAGAAAGGATTAAAAGAGGATTGATAGGAGCTGCTTTACCTTTTGTTGTACAGCCTACTTTTGATTCAATAGAAATGGAAGCTGAGGAGTCGAATATTGAGATACAGACAATGTTATCTCAGATGGATGATGGGATTAATGATGGTTTATTTTAATTGATAAAGAAGTTAATATTATTAGGAAAGGCAGAAGGCAGAAGGGAATTCTGACTCCAATGAAATTGGCTATAAGTAGGTAAGTATAGAAAATCCTAGCTATATTAAGATTTGTATACTAACTCCAAGCTCCTCCAAACAGTTGAATTCAGAGGTTCTTTACATTTTGTTACATAGTGACAAATTTTAACGCCTATTTACTTAACCTAACTTCAGTTATTACTTGCATAAATTCAAAAGCTGATTGCTGAATGCTAATAGCTGAATGCTTAGTTAAACGCAAATAATCAACGATGGATACAATAACAAAACAAAGATTAACTTTTGACCAATTTATAGAGAATTATCCTAATGATGGTAAGTTTTATGAATTGGTGAATGGAGAAATTGTGGAAATGAGGGCGACAAGAAACCATGATGATGTGGCAGACTTTATCGCTGATTCTTTTAAAGAAGAAATTAAACGTCTGAATTTAAATTATGTGGTGAAAAATACGGCGGTAATTAAAACTTTAACTGTAGATAAAATTGAACAAGGAAGAAAACCTGATGTAAGTGTAATTAATCGGAAAGTTTGGCGTGCTAACCGTGCTAGTTATGCTGCTTTAGACGGACAAATTCAATTAGCTATAGAAGTAGTTTCTACTAATTGGGAAGATGATTATGTTGATAAATTTGAGGAGTATCAACGTTTGGGAATTTCAGAGTATTGGGTTGTTGATTATTTAGCTATTGGTGGGAGAAAATATTTGGGAAAGCCGAAATTTCCGAGTGTATTTGTTTATATTTTAAATCAAGAAAGTCAATATAAAATGACTCAATTTAGAGGTAATGAAAAAATTGTGTCTTTAACTTTTCCAGAATTATCTTTAACAGCAGAAGAAATTTTTAACTAGCAATCAGCAATCAGCAATCAGCAATCAGCTTATCAAAAGGGATAAAAAACAACTATTTTTAAGTATAAATGGAAGGCTTTGGAGACCAAAACCCTACATTTTACAGAATGGTTTGAAGACCAAACCCCTACTAAATTCATTTAGAAGTAAATAATTTAAAGTAAGTAGAAACTAAAAATTCTTTGATAGGAATTGCTACAAAAGTTAAAGGATTAACTGTAACAATAATTGTTCTAATATCTGCTTTTGCTAATTTTACTATCTGTTTTGCTACCCAATCGGCAGACATAATTCCGATGGGATTAAGATTACTTTTAAATGGACCTAATATTAATTTCCGAATGACACAGGGAGCATCTAATCTTCTTAAAGTAACTAAATCTCCAAGAGTTCTTTTTGTGAGTTCATATAGAGGACTAAATGCTGGAGAAACTTCTGCTTCTGAAGTGTTAACCCAGACTTCTTTACAAGCAATATCAGAATTTGTTCTTACAGTTTTAAGGAATATTTCTAACATTCGCCAACTAGAAAAAGCATTAATTTCGTAAGATTTAGCGATCGCTTCTGCTGTCTTGTCCCCATGTACATTAATACCGTGATTTAATACTAGAATATCTACTTTTTCAAATAAATCTGCTAAATTCTTTTCTTGACTTACTTGCCAATTTATAGTTTTAATTTCTAACTCTTCACCATCTATATTTAAGGTAATAGTTTGATTTCCAGAAGTAAGAGCAATTACTTTTGCACCTGCTTTGTGAAGATGTAGGAGGAGCGATCGCCCCAAACTACCAGAAGCACCTGTAACAGCAATAGTTTTACCTTTGAGAGAAAGTGCTGTACCCATAAGTTTATCTACCAGACTCAAGGTACCGCAAAAATAAGCATTTTGATTATCAAAGTGGTGTCGCCAATGATAAGAGCGGTTGATAAACCAATAGGCTGGAGGTGCTGAGAATGCACCGGGAAGATGATTTAGATCTGTAAGTTGATCGGCATGAGGAATACCAGTAGCACGAGCGATCGCTGGAAAAAAGAAACTTAAAGTATAAACAAAACCTGCTAGAGTAGCCCAATGATAAGAAGGTATCCAAACAAAAGTTAGTGCCCAGAGTAATAGACTAAAAGTCAACATGACCAAAGATTCTGGCACATCATGATACCAAGTAGCTTTTTGATACATCTCTGTACTCACTGAAGTCAAGTCTGGACGGAAAACACGATGATGCCAACCGTGCCATTTATACAGAGGCGACCAAATATGAGAAACCACATGATAAATATCTCGCACAAGTTCCACAAATAATATAGAACCGAGAACCCAACAAATGTTTGCTATCCAAGGGTTGACCAGATAAAACTCCATAAACCTCACTACCAAATATATGAATATACTTTAAACTAACACTATTTCATGGAAGTCAAAAGTCAAAAATCAAAAGTCAAAAGTAAGATTTTACCGAATAATTCAATAATTCAGGTTTAAAGCCTCCCCTTTCAAGGGGAAAAAAATAAATTTTCTCCTTTTATTCAATCCTCTTCTTTTTAGGGAGAGGTAATTATCAATTATCAATTATCAATTATCCATTATTGAAAGAGCTATAGAACTTTGACACTAAAGTAATTTCAGGAAATTTTCGCCCTGGCATAGTAATGGTAGAGGGAGTGTGGCTCACACAGATTATGGCACGGATATACGGATATGGAAGAGAGTGTGGCTCACACAGATTATGGCACGGATATACGGATACCGAAGGGAGTGTGGGAAGTGTGGGAAGAGATAAGAGTTTTTAGGAATTTATCGTATAAAAAAGCGCATTTTTGTTGAGATTTTATACTGAATAAAAGCGATCGCGTCAGCGGAACGGAGTTCTATCGCTCACCCCTTTGTTAAAAAAATCTCCCCCACTCCCTTACTCCCCCACTCCCCTACTCCCCTACTCCCCCACTCACCTACTCCCCTACTACCTATTTTCCTTTATTAGCAAAATAAGTATCAAAAATAGCTTTAGCAATTGGTGCCGCACCTACCGAACCATAACCACCTTCCTCAACTGCAACTGCTACAGCGATTTCAGGATTATAAGCAGGTGCAAACCCAATATACATCGCGTTATCTGCTTGCCCTGGAAGTTCCACCGTGCCAGTCTTGCCCCCAGATAGTGGGATAGTACCATCATTCAATCTCCGGCCAGTACCCTTCCTCACCACATCAATTAATCCTTCGCGCACTGTATTAATAGTTGAAGGTTTCAGACCAGTTTTAATTGATTTAGTAGCTGGAGTGCCAGTTTGAGATGCCAATAAATGAGGTTGTACTCGATACCCACCATTAGCGATCGTGCTAACCATCACTGATGATTCTAAAGGAGTTACTAACACCAGACCTTGACCAATACCCATAGTCACAATATCAGCAATATGCCAAGGTTCTCCATAAATCTCTTCTTTTTGTTTAGGAGTGGGAATTTGACCATGATTACCATCTATCCCCAATAGTTTTAAGTCAATACTGCCACCAATACCTAACTCTCGACCCGACTTAGAAATTATTTCCGGGCCAATATTCACAGCCATTTGATAATAAAATGTATTGCTACTGTAGGCTAAAGCATCCCTAAAACCAATTAACCCATAACCTCCACTATGTTCGTTAAAAGTGATGCCACCAATAGTGACAGAATTATAAGTTCTCACTCTAGAGTTAGGAGAATACTTACCAGACTGTAGCCCGGCAACAGAAGTAACAGGTTTGAAAGTACTTCCTGGTGGATAACCCTGGAGGGCACGATTCAAAAAGGGCTTACTTGCACCTTGCAGACGTTGCCATTCTGAGGTTGTCATCTTACCAGTAAATAGACCAGGGTCAAATGTAGGTCCACTTGCCATTGCTAAAATTTCCCCTGTTTTGGGGTTGATGGCAACTGCTGCACCCCGGCGGTTTCCTAGAGCTTTTTCTGCTGCTTTTTGAATATCAAGATCGATAGTTAATTTCACTGGTTTGCCTGCCGTCGGATTTTCGACTCCCAGTTCCTGGATTTCGTTACCTTTGGCATCAACTTCAATCAAGCGATTACCCCAAACTCCCTCCAAAGTAGAATTTGCGGTACTTTCTATTCCCATTTTACCAACGATCATTCCCATTGGATATTTGGGATTAGATATCAATTCTTCTTTGGTTGCTTCACCAGTGTATCCAATCAAATGAGCTGCTAAACTGCCATTAGGATAGTGGCGAATATTTTCGGTACGCACTTCTACTCCTCGTTTTTCACCAGCTTTTTCTGCTAATGCTATGAAGGTAGTGGGGTCGAGGTTAGAAAGGATTCTAACTGCTAGAGGTGAATCATAACCTACTTCTTCTAGCTTTTTGATAATATCGCTGGCGGAAATGTTTAAAATTGAACCTAATTCTGTTGCAACTTCTGACCACTCTGTAGGTGAGTATTCTTGAGGCCACAAATATACAGAGCGAGAGAGTTGGTTACCTGCTAAAATTTTACCTTTGCGGTCATAAATTGTGCCACGACTTGCTGCCACTGGCACTAGACGAATTCGGTTGTTTTCTGCGCGTTCCCGGTTATACTCTCCCTGAATTAATTGTAGTTGTACTACACGATAAGCATTGATGCCAATTAAGCTGGTAATTATTAGCATCATTGTTAATGCTTGTACCAAGCGACTACGTTTTGATGCAATTTGTTGCGCAGCATTTCTGGCAACGTAAGGAAATTTAAAATATAAACTAATATCTTGAGCCATTATTATTGCATAAGTGTTTCATCTTTATTTTTCTTTACACCCTGCATTTCATCCGGAATATTAACCACTTTGTCATAGATATATCTTGCAATGTTAGACATTTGGTAAAAACTAGGTTTTTGCCCAGGCATTACTAATGTTTGAGATTAATTATCGGATTTATCTATGTATGGTTAATTACTATTTTATTTAATTATATATTTTCGGATTATAGTTCGTGGTATAGAAAACCACATTTTGCCATGAGTGAAAAATGAGTGATTATAGCAGTTGCCATTACTGTATATAACATAATTAAAAGCTTAAAACTCATACAAAGCAAGATTTTTTTTTTTTCTAGATCCCTAGTATTATTTCCGGTTGAATAGTTATAAATAACAATGTAAGATTGACTCTTCTGCGATAAAATAATTAATTCTACGGATCTGCCCTCTGCCTTCTGTCTTCCTTCGACTAAAGTATCAGTATTCAACCGTTAGCGCTGTTCCCCCGGAGGGGGAACATGATATAAAGCACAATCATAGTCGAAATCATCAACGCCGAATAGGGAATAGACAATGAGCAATAGGGAGAAGTAATTGATAATTTATGGATAAGAATTGATTTGATTTTGGACTTTTGGAAAGGTCTATTATTCTGATATTTATTACTCACCCACTCCCTCACTTCCCCACTCCCCCACTCCCTCACTCCTCTACTCCCCCACTCCCCCACTCCCTCACTCCTCTACTCCCTCACTCCCCCACTCCCTCACTTCCCCACTCCCTCACTCCCCCATTTCAGAAATCATCTCCATTTTGTAAGCTTTGACTTTATGATCAATTCCTGTAATATCTGTCCCAACAACAACAGCATTAGCTCCTAAATTCATAGCTTTTTTTGCCATTGCGGGAGAAGCAATACCTCCTTCACAAATTGCTGGCACTTCTAAGTTTTCTACTATCTGTTTTAGCAACTTAAAACCAGGAGGAGATTTGGCGATCGTTTGCTCAGTATAACCATACAGAGTGGTGGCAACAACATCGGCACCTGCTTCTACAGATAATTGTGCTGCTTCTATAGTATCTACATCTGCCATTACTGGTTTTCCTAATTCATTATGAATACGAGTAATTAATGTTGCTAAAGTTTCTCCTCCTGGACGTTTTCTGGCAGTAGCATCAACAGCAATAATATCTGCTCCGGCCTTGGCGATCGCTTCTGCGTCTGAAAATTGGGGCGTAATATAAACTTCAAATCCTGGTATTTGTTGCTTCCACAAACCAATAATTGGTTGAGTAATTCTCTGTCGCACTGCTTGAATATGGGATGGGGTATCTATTCTCACTGCGACAGCTCCCTGATTTATGGATGCTTGTGCCATAGCTGCAATGACTTCTGGATGATGTAAGGGGGAGTCAGTGGGAGCTTGACAAGAAACGATTAAACCTTGTATTAATGATAAATTTTGGTATTTATTAGCCATAATAAAAACGTTGATTTGATAAATTTATCCCTATTCCCTATTCCCTAAAAACAGTAAGATTTTTATACACAAATAAAATAGGATTTCTATAATTACAGCGCTTTTCATTTGAGTAGACCACAAAATTATTTTTGGCACTTAGAGTAGGGAGTAGGGAGTAGGGGGTAGAAAAATGCTTTTGGGTTGCCCATACTAACTGTAGTCTATCCATGTGAAAAGCGCTATAATATGGACTGTTTTAGCCAGTTTTTGTAGTAAGATATAACTCTGACTCAATTAGTAAAACTTTTATCTAAAACTAAAAACAATAGACATCTCCAGAAAAGAGGGAACAGGGAACAGGAAGGAATAATTGATAATTTATGGGTAATAATTGATTTGTTTTTGGGTTTTTGGAGATGTCTAATAGCTGATAGCTGATAGCTAATAGCTGAAGGCTGTTTGCGCAGCAGTCCGTAGGAAATGCTTACGTCAGTAAGTCTATCATTTTACTCAATAAATATTCGAGGTTAATTGGTTTAGTCAAACATTCATCTGCACCAACAGCATAACAAGATTCTGAATCTATGTATGTATTAGAAGTAGTTAATGCCAAAATTTTGAGTGTTTTACTACTATTTGTTTGGCGTAACTGCTGGATAATTTCTACACCATCTATTCCTGGTAATTGCATATTTACAATCACAGCAACAGGCTGCAACAAAATAGTTTGCTCTACTGCTGTAGAGCCTTCTATTATCCATACAACTTTTAATCCTGCTGCTGTCAAAATATCGCAAATTAATGTGGCAATATCTTCTTCTTGCTCAATTAATACTACGCTACCTTGCAAAGATAAGGTATTAGGTGAATTTTCTTCTTTTTGTTTTAATTCTTTGTTTTTTAATGTGAGTGTTTGTAATGGTAATTTTACGGTAAAAGTAGATCCAACATTAACAGCAGATTCTACTTCAATAATTCCGCCATGAAGTTCTACTAATTGTTTTGTTAAAGCCAGACCTAAACCCGTACCACCTTGCTGACGATTATAAGGAGAATCTAGTTGTTGAAATTTCTTAAATAATAATGGTTTTTGCTCTTCAGAAATTCCTATGCCAGTATCTTCTACTTGAAAAATTACTGTGTTTTTATCTCTTATGACTTTAAGTATGACACTCCCTCCACTAGGAGTAAATTTAATTCCATTACTGACAAGATTAAATAGGATTTGTTTGACTCGTCTTTGGTCAGCAGTAAATCGATCTAATTGTGGATTTATTGTGTGTTCTAAATTTAATTTTACTTCGTTTTTTTCTGCTTTTTCTCTAAACATTTTCCAAACCTCATAACTTAATTTAGAGAGAGAAAAATCATCGATATTTAAAACTGCTTTTCCAGCTTCTATTTGAGATAAATCTAGGATATCATTGATTAATTCTAGGAGATGTTCGCCACTATCATGGATTATTTGTAAATAATCTCTTTGCTTTTGTATTGGTATTGCTTTAGCTCCTCTATTGCCATAAGACCAACGTAAAAGAGTTGCAGAAATGCCAATAACACAAGTGAGAGGAGTGCGTAATTCATGACTCATTGTGGCTAAAAATTCACTCTTAGTACCATTCGCTGATTCTGCTGCTTGTAGAGCATCATAAAGTTCTTGAGTCCGCCTAGCTACTTGCTTTTCTAAAGTTTGTTTTTGCTTTTGTAGTTCTTCATATAATTGAGCTTGGTAAATAGCGATCGCTAAGTGTTCTACAATTTCTTTAAGAAATCTTTTTTCATTATCTTGCCACTCTCGAATCGAACAGTGATGGGCAATTAATAATCCCCATAATTGTCGATTTACGATAATTGGTACTACTAATTTTGCTTTAACTTGATGTTGTTGCATCAATTTTACTAAGCAAGGAAATTGACCATAATCTACTTCTACATCAGTTATGTCATGAACAGAGACTTTACTATATTTAGGTATAGAATTATGGGGAGGAAAAAAGCAGTTTTCTTCTTCAGTCAAACCTAATACTGAAGAAATATTTTCTGATGCTAATGCTTCATATTGAACATATCCTTTTCGTTGATTTTTGGATGTAATATCATTTGTGAGTGATAAGGAATTATTGAATTGATAAATTAATAATCTATCAACTTTAATTAATTTTTGAACTTGCTCTACTGTAGTGGATAAAATTTCTGGTAGTTCAAAATTTTGACTAATTTTGGTTGTTACTTGATTCAGAAGTATTTCTTGTTCTAGTTGTTTATTGAAAGCTTCTTCAATAGGTTGAGAGACTAATGGATGTTGTTGATTATTCAGTGTTGAATCTGGTTCTGATAATCCATGAATATCAACTTTTGAATCATCTGTTGATAGTAAATTTGATATCTGAGAATAAGATTTATTTTTCTTGATTTTTTGACTACTTGTTTGCTCTAAAATAGAATCTATATTTTCATTATTTTCATTGGAAGTCAATAATTTTAGTAATTTCAAGGTAAATTCATCCTGGAGAACTACATTATTGACTTTCAGATTACTTATTTTAGATTTAATTTGAGAGGCGATCGCTGAGTTACTATTGTCTTCCTTTATAATATTTAAAATCTGGTATACAAATAGTTTAATTGTTTCTGGGTCAAAAGTTAAACCTACATTAAATTTTAAATTTTCCACATTTTCCCTTGAAAAAGGAAAGGTAAAAGAGTTAGATTGGAAATTATTATCTTTTTGTCGGTCTTCTATTTTCTGACTCTGATTGTCTGATGACTCCTTAGCTATTGTGCCCCACAAAAGTCCATTAAACTCCTCTGAAATAACTACTGTAAATCTTAGGTCTGGAAATTTATGATATTGAGCGATCGCAAGTATATCTTCTGTAATTAATATGGTCTTTAAACCTTGAGTTGTTTGTTGCAATAGCTGACTTAAAAGCTCAAGGATATTTAAAGGTAAAATTAAGTTTGGTTTTGCGGGTGGAAACTGGGCATCCCCGACGGTCTTGGATAAAATGGCCATAAGAATATTCAGGACCAGGACAAAGAGTATTGCTTATGTGTATTATTAAGCATTTTTTTTAGATTTTAGATGATTTAATCTAAATGTAAATTTATCTAATTTAACATATTCTCGTAGAATATTTTTTCTAACTACTTATTGACGGAAAATTTCTGGTCAATAGCCTCCCCTTTTAAGGGGATAAAAAGCGGTCGATCTTCGGAGCTTCTCATAGGGTAGGATGGGGAGGAAACCTGTATCAGATCCATGAGACCAAGAGAAAAAATATTTCAGATTTCAAGCCTCTTGCTCCAGCTAGAGGTACTGATAGCGTAGCTCCGACCATAGGAGGCTAACTGATAACTGATAACTGATAACTGAAATGACACTCTATTCTACTGTCAGGAACTTACCTTTCCACGATTTTCAAGTGAATATTACTACTTCTGGAAAAATAGTAGCCGAAAAATTTAGGCTACAACCAGAACTACCAGGAGTTATCATTACTAAAAGTACAAAAATGTTGGGTATGATTTCACAAGTCAGATTCTTAGACTATATGAAATTACCAGGAAATAAAGACTTTTATTATCAGCATCCTGTGAGTGAATTGTTAGATGTTCTTAGCACTCCTCCTTTAGTTCTTTCTGAAAATTTTCAAGTTAATGCTGCAGTACTAACTGCTTTAAATAGACCCAAAAATTATCTTTATGAGCCTATAGTTATAGTTTTGTCGAATGGCAATTTAAGATTGATAGATTTACATGATTTACTATTAGCACAATCAGAAATTTTACTAATAGCGTGTAAAATGATTCCAAATAAAACGGAGGAATATCAATCAGAAATTTCTGAATTATTTCCTCAAGATGAGGATGAGGATAATGATGATGAACATACTGGTTTTTTGTTAGAATCAACATCTCCCATGGACCCAATTAAAAGCAAACTAAAAAAGTGATGCTAAGGGAATAGGGAATAGGGAACAGGGAACAGGGAATAGTAAACTGTATGAAAAGGCAGGAGGCAGAAGGCAGAAGGGAATAGAGTTTTTGGCAAATTTACTTTTCGTTACTAACTTGCTGTTTTTTTGCACCATTCTACTTAGTAGTCTGAATACCTTTAATAATATCCATATCTATAAGTTTAAATTTAGGAGAAATACAATGAAGTTGCCAACTTTTCTAATAATAGGAGTACAGAAAGCAGGAACTACATCTATCTATAAATATTTAAAAGAACATCCCCAAGTTTATATGAGTCCCATTAAGGAAACAAATTTTTTCGCTACAGATTGGGAAAACAAGACAGAAAAGATATCAGATACAGGAACAAGAAAAAAAATTAATAGCTGGGAAAGATACTGTGAATTGTTTATGAATGTAACAGATGAGATTGCTATAGGAGAGGCATCTCCTAACTATCTTGTTAACTATGAAACTTCATCGGAAATGATTCAACGTTATGTTCCTGATGTGAAAATGATTGCTATCTTGAGAAATCCTGTAGATAGAGCTTATTCTGATTATTTAATGCACCTTCGTGATGGGATAAATGTGGGAAAAGTTAGGTCTCTAACCGAACAAGTTAAATTTAGGGCAGATAGTTCTTCAACAATCAAGAAAGGATTATATTATTCTCCTATTAAATATTATTTTGATAGTTTTAATCGGGAACAATTAAAAGTTATTCTCTATGATGATTTAACTAAAGATTCTTTAAAGGTTATGCAAGAGATTTATAGATTTATTGGGGTAGATGATACATTTAATCCTGATACTTCACAGCGTAGTCAAAGTGCAGCTATACCTAAGAATCAAGCATTGAATAATTTATTACAAACAAAAAATCCAATTAGGACAGCTATTTCATCAACGCTCAAAGTATTAATGCCTTTAGAAATGCGGCAGAAATTACGCTCTAATATAATTAAGTTAAATTCAGCAGGAAAAGAACTCAAACCTCTTTCTTCAGAAGAGCGTCAAGTATTAACTGAATTCTACTGTGAAGATATTCTCAAGTTACAAGATTTGATTGGCAGAGATCTTTCATCTTGGTTGGAATAGTAGGATAAGCATTCAGCTATCAGCTATCAGCTTTATTACCTTTAAGAAGTTGTCTGAGAAGTCCCATTTGCTATAGCCCCCTAAATCCCCCAAAATTGGGGGACTTTTAGAAGCAAATTTACTCTTATTCCCCCCAAAGTTGGGGGGCTAGGGGGGCAA
>NZ_CEZPJD010000034.1:0-23834 GCF_983059655.1 Okeania sp. | reverse complement strand
CTAGCATTTTATTAGTACCTAAAAAGGCTAAAACATTTATCTGTAAAGAGTTTGAGATTTAATCAGCAAGCCCTAATTATTTAATAATTGATATCATGTCCGGATAATTAACGATCAAAAAAGTTTTTGTTTGTAGTAGGGCTTTAGCCCTTGAGATATCTATATTATTGCTAGAGCAATACTACGAGCTGTAATTATAACTATTCAACCGGACATGATATGAATTGTCGCTTAAGCAACTTTTAGTAATTGGTATAAAAGCGATCGCAAAGTGGAACGGAGTTTTATTGTTAATTCCAGAAATGATAATACCCATTCACTTTAGGGATGTCATACCAAATCCAGGTTCAAAAAAAGGTGTATGTATACTATTGAATTAATACCTTTTATTGTATGCGTATGTGGTATCATATCATGTCCGATTGAATAATTAGACTTTTGTAGAAGGAAGGCAGAAGGCAGGAGGTAGAAGGTTTTCTCCTATTGCTACCTTGATTTTATACACAAACGGTACTATTGAGCATAATATCGCAAATAGTTTCCAATTTTAAATGTTAGATAATTGCCCGAAACTATGGTACTATTAAGGTCTTTAGTAGATCAAACTTTAGTAGATCAAATCTAACTTCTAACTTTTGACTTCTTCTAATGTTGCTACTAATTGCTGAATATGATTTTTTTGATGGGTAGCCATTAGTGAAATGCGAATCCGACTGGTATTAACTGTAGGTGGACGAATGGCCGGAGCAAATATTCCTGCTTGTTTTAATTTCTCTCCTATTATTAATGCTTCGGCTGCATTTTTGAGAGGAAAGCAAATAATTGGCGATCGCTCATTCAAGTTTTTTTTCTCTACTCCTAACTGTTGATTTTCTGTTTCTAATAAATTCAATAAAGTCTCTAGATTTTGCCATAATTTGAGACGACGTTCTGGTTCTTTTTTAATAATTTTTATAGCTGTTAAAGCAGCAGCAGTATCTGCGGGAGTTAAGCCTGTTGTATATATCCAACTGGGTGTTCTATTTCTGAGAAATTCAATTAAATTTTTTGACCCAGCAACATAGCCTCCTAAACTTCCTAATGCTTTGCTAAGAGTTCCAATTTGTATTAATTCTTTTCCTGTACAGTTAAAATGTTCGACACAACCTGCTCCATTAATGCCAAATACTCCTGTAGCATGAGCTTCATCTACTAATAACATACTGTTATATTTTTCTGCTAAATCTAATAATAATGGCAGTTTACATAAATCGCCATCCATACTAAAAACACTATCTGTAATTATTAAGCTGCGACGATATTTTTCTCGATATTGTTCTAGTTTATTTGTTAAATCTTCAATATTATTGTGGCTATATTCAAGAGTTTCTGCACCACTAAGAATGGCTCCATTTTTTAGACTAGAATGATTATATTTATCTGATAAAATTAGGTCGCGTTTACTGACTACTGAAGATATTACACCTATATTTACTAAATATCCTGAACTAAAAACTAATGCTGTTTCTGTTTGTTTTAATTTGGCTATTTCAAGTTCTAATTCTTGATGTATTTCTCGATGACCTGTTAATAAACGAGAACCAGTACTACCCGTACCAAATTTTTTTGTTGCTTGAATAGCTGCCTCAATTAAACGCGGATCTCCTGCTAATCCTAAATAATCATTACTGGCAAAATTGATGAGTTTTTTTCCTTCTAGTTTTATAGTTGCGCCGGGAATACTTTCTATAGTTTTGACTGAACGATACCAGTTAGCTTTATGTATTGTCGATAGGGACTTTTCTATCCAATTATAGGGATTATTTGACATTTTTCTGATTTATTTTAACTGAAGTTTTATATAAAAAATATGCCTAGTTTGATTATATAGCGATTGGGAATCAAATTTCATTAATGGATAATTGATAATTACCTCTGGTTAAAACCGTTACGGAATTGAATATAAGGAAATATTATTAATGGATAATGGATAATGGATAATGGATAATGAAATATTTTTCTAACTCTCTAATACCATTTTTCAAAAGTCTTGCTACATCTCCTTGAAAGTAGGGAGTAGGGAGTAGGGAGTAGGGTGAAAATAGATAAGATATCTTGATTTAATGCTGATAATAGTCACAAACATTATTCAACTATTATTATTACTTAATAGCTGAAGTTTCATGGGAAGTATAGCATTATTTTTGATAATTGGTCTAACTCTCTAACTTTCTAACTTTCTAACTTTCTAACTCTTTAATTATCAATTATCAATTATCCATTGCTAAAGGGAGGCTTTAAACCAGAATTATTTAATTATTAATTATTCGGTAATAATTTTACTATTGCCTAAAAATAGAGAATATAGTGGTTTTTATATTCATAATACACAGTTTGTTCTGTCTTCTCTGTTTCCAAGATTTTACAATTTATATAATATTGATATAGCGTTTTCAAATGAGGTGTAAATATAGATTTAGTTTTTTCTAATAAAAAAACACTGCTTTGAGTTCATTATATCCTTGTATTTATTACTATTTTCCCCCCTTTACTATTCCCTATTCCCTATTCCCTATTCCCTTTTTCATAGCACTTGGTTTCCACATCTCATTTAGAAACGCTATATATACTTTGATATATTAGCAATTGCATATAAAATACTGCTGACTTTTTAGATTAATTTTTAGTAGGCAAATATTCAAGTCTTTGCTATAATAGAAAAACTGTCTAAAAATCAGCACCATGAATCAAAGAGTGCTAGAACAGCTGAGAAAATATTCCATTTTGTTCTTTAATTTAGTGAGGTAATAATGGCTAAACGCCGTAATCCAAAAAAAGAGAAAGCACAACGTAATCTGGCTTACGCACGGAAGTTTCGTAAGAAAAAAGGTACAGGTTTTTTTTCTAAGCGATATTCATCTAAGTTTTCATCTAACAATAATGAAAATGGTGGTAACGAGCAAAATTCAGAAGAAGCTGCTGCAGCAGATTAATAGTACATTTGACTATTCAAAGTTCCAACTGATAAATTTTGAGATGTAAAAAGTCAAATCTAGATTTGAGATTTAGTAACTTAAATCTAGATTATGACATTGAAGAAGGAAGAAGGAAGAAAAAATGGATTGGGATTCAAACCTCAACCAACTTCAACACCGTCTAAACGGTGGGATATTAAGCTTAAAATAAAAAGATAAAATTCAATTAAGTTGCCAATTTATGTTTGGCTATAGCAATTTCTTTTTTTACTTGCTCAAAACCTGTACCACCATAACTATTACGTGCAGATACTACTTGTTCAGGAGCGATCGCTTGATAAATATCTGCTGCAAATTTTGGATGTAATTCTTGCCATTCTTCTAGGGTTAAATCTTTTAACAATTTCTCAGTAGAAATACAAGTTTTCACAACTTTACCTACTAAATTATAAGCTTCTCGAAATGGTACGCCACGAGCTGCTAAATAATCGGCCACATCTGTGGCATTAGAAAAATCTTCTGAAACTGCTTCTGTTAAGCGATAACTATTAAACTGTAAACCTTCAGTGAGTAAAATTGTCATTGCTTCTAGACAACCTTTAACTGTTTTTATCGTGTCAAATAAACCTTCTTTATCTTCTTGTAAATCTTTATTATATGCTAGTGGCAGTCCCTTCATCACCACTAACATACCTTGTAAATGACCAAAAACCCGGCCTGTTTTTCCCCTAACTAACTCTGGCACATCAGGATTTTTCTTTTGAGGCATAATACTAGAACCTGTAGCGCAACTATCAGTTAAAGTAACAAACCTAAACTCTTCAGATGACCATAAAATTATTTCCTCTGCCAAACGACTTAAATGTACCATAATTATGCTAGCTGCACAGAGAAATTCAATAGCAAAATCTCGGTCACTTACCCCATCTAAACTATTAGCATAAGGCTTTTCAAAATTTAATAATTCAGCAGTATAGTGTCTATCTATAGGAAAAGTTGTACCTGCTAAAGCACCACAACCAAGAGGAGAAACATTCACTCGGCGATAAACATCTCCTAGTCTTTCCCAGTCCCTTTCAGCTTTGTGAAAATAAGCCAAAAGATGATGAGCTAAACTCAAAGGTTGCGCCCTTTGTAGATGAGTATAACCAGGAATTAAAATCTCTATATTAGATTCAGCTAACTCCAATAAACATGATTGAAATTTTCTTAATAAAACCCTTATTTGATCAATTTCTTCTCGTAAATAAAGTCTCGTATCAGTTCCTACTTGGTCATTTCTAGACCTAGCTGTATGTAATTTTTTACCAATATTTCCAGTAATTTCTGTAAGTCTTTTTTCCACAGCAAAGTGAACATCTTCCGCATCTACATCCGGGCAAAATTTTCCCTCTTGATATTCTTGACGAATTTGTTCTAAACCCTTAACTAACTTTTCACCTTCTTCTGCGGAAATAATACCTGTTTTAGCTAACATTTTTGTATGAGCGATCGAACCAGTAATATCGTACTCAATCAATTCAATGTCAAAACTAATACTGGCATTGAATTTAGCTATAGTAGGATGCAACGCCTTTTCAAATCTTTTGCTCCAGGTTTGTTTATCTTGCGTCATTTTGCAGATTTTTTTTCTATTTAACTCTATTCAGATGTTAGGTTTTATAGCAGTCTAAGGAAAAGACGCAGACATATCAAGAGATCAAAACTCAGACATCGCCAGCTTCTTCCTTCTCCCTTTATAATAGTTAGTAGTTATCAGCTTTTCCTCAACTCATGCTCCACTGGCCAGCATTTAGCTGGAGCGCTGAAAATTCAAGGGTTTAAGTCCTCCACTATATTTGAAAATTAGTGGTGCGTGTTAATGATGGATTAAAACCACCATTATACACCTTGAGAAGCTGATTGCTGATTGCTGATTGCTGAGTGCTACTTCAAGGCAAAATACTCTTAACCATCTAACCAATAAATAAACCAACTAATAGTGCCCAAACTTGACCACATTCTATAAAATTGTTCCAAGCTTTTTGCACATCAGACCATAAGTTTACATCAAGTTGTTGAGCCAAAAGTTGCCAACTATACAATATTTTTGGTCCTAACAAATCTAAATGATTAGTTTCATAAATAATATGATTCAAACCTGATGTAGTTGTGGAAATTATATTAATAATCATATATTTATTCTGCTGTAGAAGATTTTACTCTCATAACTACTAGAGTCATATCATCTGGATTTTGATTTCCTTCACCAACAAATTGTTTTACTTGAGCAAATAAGTAATTTAATATTTCTTGTGGTTCTTGATGATTTTGACACGCAAACTTGAAAGCTTCGCTCAATTTAATATCATCGTAACGATCGCCATTTTGATTAGCTGCATCTGTAAACCCATCTGTGTAATAAATAATAGTATCTCCTGGATTAAGTTTCACTTGTGCTTCATGGTATTCAGGGTCTACTTCTAAACCAACTAACATTCCCACAGTATCTAACTGTACGATAGAGTTACTAGCAGCTTGCCACAACATTGGAGGATGATGGGCCGCATTGCTGTAGGACAAAATGCTGGTTTCTGGATCGTACTCTGAATAAAACAAAGTCACAAACCTATGAGAACTTTCCAAGTCAGCATACATGACTTGGTTCAAATGTTGTAAGACTCGTGCTGGTGAGTGTCGGTTCAATACCTCAGCTCTCAACATTCCTCTAGTCATGGTCATAATTAAACCAGCAGGTACACCTTTTCCCATTACATCTCCAATCACAATACTCCAGCGACAGGGTTGCTGTTTTTTGTTTTTGGAATTCAACTGGTCGTAGTTGGAGGGAATAAAATCATAATAGTCTCCTCCAACTCGGTTTGCTGTTTGACAACGAGCAGCAAGGGTAATGCCAGGAATTTCTGGACATTCTGGAGGTAATAGTTGCAGTTGAATTTCTGCCCCTATTTCTAGTTCTCTGTCCAAACGTTCCTTTTCTCGTAAGGATGTAGCTAATTCATCATTAGCGATCGCTACTGCAGTCTGATCTGTTACTAGACGAATTAATTTTTCTCTAGCTGGTGTCCAGACATATTCTGGGTCGTGACTAAATACATATAGACGACCTCTTTCTGAGTTATTCACTAGAATTGATGCCCCAAATAATTGAACATCATTGCCTAGGTAGTTGCTAACTTGATAGTCCAAACTAGCTGTTTGAATTGAGATTTCCTGTAGTTCTGCGGGTAAGGTTGTTTCTGTGATAAACTGACTAGTTGCGACTTCTAATGCCTGGCGAATATCTTGACATTGGCGACCTTCTTGGCAGTGTAGTTGCTGGAACCTAACTTGACCATTGGGTTTAAATAATACCAGTGCCCCTCCATCAGCATCGGTTACTCGACAACCAATTAGAGGAATCAATTCTAGAAACTGATTGAGATTGTTGAAGCTACGCAGGGCAAAGCCAAGAGAACTTAATAAATCATTAACATTTTGTTGTTCTTTGTGTAAACGGGCCACCATTTCTTTGAGAGCATATACTGATGTTACTGATGAAGATGTCTCACTGGTAGTTTGGTCAGTTGGTTCGGGGTAGTTTCGATGTACTGGCACTATAGTCATTATGTTTTATATATAGATTTGATTTACTTAAAGTCTGTTGATGCTTGAGGGTTAGTGATATATTTTTAACTCAAGTTTTGCCAAGTCTGGGTTTGTTTAGTTGCTGTTACCTTTTCTCTGTCTTGTTTTGCTAAGAGTTTTGATGGGAGCTATTTGCTTCGGTGCTATGCCTTTTTTGAGTTAGATTTTTTTTAGATAGAAATTTATTCCCTAAATTTACTAGATTGATTTAGTTTATTAACTTATCCACAACATCTTCAGGATAAATGCCTAATATCATGTCCGGTTGAACAGTTATAAATAAACGACGAAGGAGTCAGGAGACAGGAGACAGGAGACAGGAGGGTAGAAAGAATAAAGAAGGAGAAAGTTTTTTTATGACTAATTATCCGAACATGATATAAGTCAACTCAATTTTATAGTTTTAGTATTTGATTTTTTTTTACCATAATTATCAAATTATCAGCTTAAAATAAATTATTACAGCGGAATTCATTTCAATAGACTACAAAATTATTTATTGGTTAGGGAAGTATTGAAGTTGTATGAAACGTCTGTAGGCAGTAGGCTAATTATTTGGCCACGGAGTATATTTATTGTCAAACCCCTATAATTTATGTTTTTTTTATCTAAAATAGTATTTTTTTCATAGATTATCTTTTAATTTATTAATTTTTGGTTGAATTACTATTTTTGTAAAATTTATGTTGAATTTTCTTGTTGAAAATTTGGAAATTTCTAATTCAACTTTGAGCAAATCAATGCTACAAAAATAATATAAGTTTGTGACAAATATAAAATAATATCAAGTATTACTACTCTAATTTTAACTAATATTCAATATTTTATTTTTTTCTAGGATTCGTTTATAAATATAGCAGTTGAAGCAAAAGTTAGGAAAGCTCAAAAGTTTAAAACATCAGACAACGTAAAAATTTTCTTTTTTCCTTCTTCCTGCTGCTATAAATATTATTTTTTATACGAAGAATAGCAAACAATAATTCAAGGTTCACTTACCAAACAACAATTTTGCCTATATCACTTATTTTCAGATTTAAAGTTATCAATAATATTCCTGTTAAATTGATTTTTTTCACATCTAGATTTTTCATGATTATTCATACTAATTATTACTAGATACTTAAATCAATATGTAGCTTGTTTATTTTGATTTATTGTAGTTTAAAGTAAATTTCCGGGATGATTCTTAATTAAAAAAATATCCTCAACACACTAACCTATAGAGGAAAATTAAAATTATAGATTCTGATGCCCCAGCTTAATTACTTCTACAATTATACTGAAAAATACATCCGTTTTTTTACGAATACTACTGTTATACCATTACCAAGAAATTGTAGTCTAAAACCTCCCCTTTTAAGAGAATAAAAAAGAGAATATTTCAGATTTCAAGCCTCTTGCTTTCCGTTTGTCATGCTCCGCAAACAGCTAGAGTTACTGATAACTGATGACTGATAGATAACTAAAATTACCCATATTCCATAGTAAGAGCGATGAATATCTAACCACTTAAAAGAGCTTCAACAAACTCATAACTAGAAAATGGACGGAGATCTTCTAGACTTTCTCCCACACCAATAAAACGAATAGGTAGACCCAGTTGCTTGACAACAGCTAATGCAACACCACCCTTAGCAGTTCCATCAAGTTTTGTCAATACTACTCCGCTAAGTTTAGCAGCTTTTGCAAATACTTCTGCTTGTCGTAAACCATTTTGACCAAGTGTAGCATCTAAAACCAGTAGAGATTCCACCACTGCATCTGGAGCTTTTTTCTCCACGATGCGGTGAATTTTACTTAGTTCGTCCATCAAATTTTTCTTGTTTTGTAGTCTTCCAGCAGTGTCCACCAGTAATAACTCTGTATTTCTGACTTGAGCAGCTACTATAGCATCAAACACTACTGCTGCTGGATCAGTATTCTTACCAGGATTAGCAATTACTTCTACTTCACTGCGTTGTCCCCAAATTTTCAACTGTTCTACTGCCGCTGCTCGAAATGTATCTGCTGCAGCAATTAAACATCTGTAGTTTGACTTGGTAGCTAAATGAGCAATTTTACCGATAGTTGTAGTTTTACCTGCCCCATTCACACCATTAACCAGCCAAATATTTAAGGTATCCTTTTCTGGGACAAAAGTTAGGTTGTAGGCAGGACTAATTGTTTCAGAATCTTGGAATGGCTTATCTAGAATATCTCGTAAAATGCTTTTCAGATAAGCGATCGCTTCTTCTGGCGGTAAAACTTCTTCACGCAATTTATTTTGCAGGGTTTCTATAACTAAATCTGTTGCTTCTACTCCCACATCAGCTTGTAGCAACATTGACTCTATTTCCATCACCGCATCTTGATTTAGCGGCCCTTGGCCAACAATTGCTCGTAATTGATTGAGTAAGTTGCGTCGAGTTCTATTTAAGCCTTGTCGTAATTTCTTCAGCCAAGAAATTTCTTCTACAGATACTTGTTCTGGACGACGTCCTTGAGCTGCTAAAATTTCTGCTGACCAGAGAAATGCTTCATCCAGTATTAGGGGGTCTATTTCTTCTACTTCATTTTCTACGGTTGTTTTCTGAAGAGTTTCTGGTTCAGGTTCTTCTATGGCAGTTTCTTTGAGACGTTCTACCCTTGCTTGTCTTTCTGCTTGAGCCTTAGCCCAGAAAGGTAGTTGTTCTGATGTTTGAGTTTCTTCAACAATTGAATCTGGCTTGACTTGAGTTTCTTCTTCGGTCGGTTTTGTTTGGCTAGAGGGGGTTTCCTCTACTATTGGGACCGGTTTAACCAGGGTATCTGCTTCTGTGGATTCTGTTTTTTCTGCTGCAATATGCTCTATTATTGGAAGAGGATTTGATATGATTAGCTCGTTTTTTGTCTCTGTTGAGGATGTTTCAATTTCTGGCTTTTCCTCTACATCAGAAGTCTCTGTAGCGATTTGAGATTCTTGTGAATCATTTTTTTTCTTTTCTTGAAGATTTTTGTAAGCTGCTTTAGCCCAACTCAAATAATCTTCTGTCGTCTGTCCTGACTCTTCTGTTGATTTTGCCTGTGATTCAACTTTATCTTCTACCTGTTCTTTCTGTTCTTTTTCAGCTTCAGGTTTAGGTGTCTCTTTTGAAGTTTTGTCTGAGCTGTCATTATATTGACGACGGAACCAATTAAAAACCATATTTATTTTTAGATATTACTATTTTATAGGGAATAGGGAATAGATATTAATATTAAACTGTACCTCACTTTTAGGGAATAGGGAATAGATATTAATATTAAACTGTACCTCACGCTTCCTAAAAAATGCTGTAAGGATTTTTTTAGCAGTTCTATAAATCTCAAAAACTTATCTAATTTTTCCATACCTGATGGGTTTTAGTCTGAGCTGAACCGTATTGAGACTTAAATATTTTTTAGTTATAAATTCTCTATTATTTATCTAGGGCTTACTGATTAAATCTAAAAGCATTTACAGATAAAGATTTTAGCTTTTTTACAGCGAAAAAATAGTGTAACTTTTTAAGCTTGAGCAAGCAAAAAGTTAGGATAAAAAGCATAATAATTACAGAAAAATCAAGGGATAAAATATCTGACTACCTCCTCTAAATTCACCATTCCTCCTGACTCCTGACTTCTACCTTAAGCATGCAGCTATTAGTATTCAGCTATTAGCAGTCAGCTCTCAGCAATAAAAATGAATGAAGCAAGCACTTACTTAACTTCTACTAAATAGGGTTTGCTGATTAAATATCAAAGTCTTTACTGATATTGGTTTTAGCCTTTTTAGATCAGAAATACCTGATTTTCGCCTCAGAAAGCTCAAAAGTGAGTATTCTGGCATATAGTTGGGCAGAGTTGGCAAGGGATAATTTTTCTGACTACCTCCTCTACAACTCCCTCCAACTCTTGATTCTTAGCTACTCCCTACTCCCTACTCCCTACTCCCTACTCCCTGCCGAGCGCAAAAAGACTAGTGAAGCGCAAACCCTAAATAAATTTTTAAACAAATAATTGAAGCACAAAAACAACAAGCTTAAATTATCCACTAAAAATAATAAAGCTGATAGCTGACGGCTGAATTCGTACCTCCTATCTTCAGACAAAAAGACTTTTTCAGCAAACTCTATATTATAGTTTTATACCCATTTTAAATAAAGAATATTATCAAGAATAAGTGTAATAAAAAAAACCGTGGAGAAGATGTTCCTTAGACTTTTCTTTTTCCTCATTTCTTCTTCTTTGTTCCTTCTGCTATACCCCAACTATTTGTAGCCAACATTTATCAATTTGGTATTAATGGGAGTGTAGCACCATAGTTTTTTTAAATAATTATTGTCAAAGCAAAGACCTTAATTTTAACTTTTGACTTTAACTATATGTAGCAGTCGAAGCAAAGGTTAGGACAGATCAAAAGCTTAAAACTCAGACAAAGTAATACTTTTTCTTATTCCTTCTCCCTTCTTCCTTCTTACTTCTCCCTTCTTTCTTCTTACTTCTCCCTTCTTTCTTCTTACTTCTCCCTTCTTACTTTTGACTTTTGACTTTTGACTTTTGACTTTTGACTTCTTCCTTCTTTCTTCTGCTATAACTTTTCAAACTAAATTAATTTTATTTACCACTCTTCGCAATACCCCATTAATAAACCTATACCCATCTTCACTACTATAACGCTTGGCTAATTTTACAGCTTCATTAATTGCCACTTGTTCTTGAATGCCAATAAACATCATTTCTGCCACTGCAATTCTGAGAATATCTATATCTATTCTAGGTAGACGTTCTATTTGCCAATCTACTATTGATTCTCTCAATAAATTATCAATTTCTTCCTTATTGTCATTCACCTTTGTCAGAACTTCTAAAGCATACTTGCGAACTTCTGGTTGATTAGTTAGTTGAATTAGTTCTGGTAACTCCACAGCAGTGCCAATACGATTAATTGCCGTTTGGCCCAATTCTACTGCTTCGTGGACCATTGAACTTGCGCTTTGAATATCACTAGCACTAATTTGACTATTAAGGAGGCGATCGCTCCCTCTCTGTAATTCTGCTGCGGCAGTTTCTAAAATATCTTGGACTTCAGTTCTGAGAGTCCTAACTGCTGCTAATATGACTTCTTGAAGTTGCTTTTTTTCTAAACTCCCTGAATTACTTGGTAATTGACTTAGTCCAAGCAGAGCTAGTTCGCGAGCTGTAGAGCGAGGAGCTTTGTTCATAATTTTTGATATCTTTTTATCTTTTTAGTGACGGGTTTAATTCCCCACTATCTACAGGGGTGCTGAAAATTGTTCGGGGTTATCAGACATGAAGTGGCCAGTTATTGACTATTCCCATGCAATTCTTGATGTGCATTCCCTATCTTGGTCAGCATTCCCTTGCGTCTGAAGCCGACGGGGAGTCGCACCGCTTCTGCCTTCTGCCTTTTTCAATATAACTCCTTCAATCCTCTTCAGTGGAAAATTTTTGATAGTCTTCTCTATCTAAAAGTAGAGGTTTGAGTCGATCATTTGATTTTTTTTCTGGACGTACTGATTGATTTGGAGTTACTATTCCACCTGATATGAGAACTTTAAACGCATCTTCCACTGACATTGAAACGTTAAGCACATCTTTTTCTGGCACTATGGCATACCAACCAGATGTAGGGTTAGGAGTAGTTGGAATAAAAAGACTTAGCATTGAGTCTCCTAGATGAGATTTAATTTGACTACTAATCGTACCAGTGACAAAAGCTATAGTCCAAACTCCCTGACGCGGATATTCTACAAGTACCACGCGACGAAATTTTTCGTTAGAATCCTTGAGTAGAGTTTCTAAGATTTGCTTGAGAGTGCCGTAGACTGACCCTGCAAATGGAATAGCTTGTAATATTCGCTCGCCTACATCTAATAACCATCTTCCAGCAATATTTCGGGCCATCAGCCCAATCACTAGAATACTTAGCAATGGTACTGCTAGTCCTACTAAGAAATTTAGTAGACCCACTAAAGCTGGGTGTAAACCATCGAAGGGATTGATTTGCTTAGGAATCTTGGTCAAAAAATCTATTACCCACCGAGCAATAGTTATGGTCAACCAAATTGTTGTAGCTAATGGTATAACTACCAGTAGACCGGCAATTAGGTCGTTTTTTAAATCCTGCCTTATGCGTTGGAACACTGTTTACCCATTTCCTCTTGACATACTCCCGGCGCTGAATTAAAAATTACAGCGCAGGATTCTCACGCATCTGTGATTCTTGATTCAGCGACACCACTTGCTGTTTCAGGTTGCCCATCTACAGAAGAGGTGGTAGTCTCCTCAAGCGTTCCCGAATACTCGGAGGTTCCTGAATGCCCTTCAGTACCTTTGATTTCATTCCACTCTACACCTAGAATCTTCATCCCTTTATTTAAAATGTTCCATGCTGCATTTGTATCCCGACATATTTCACTCTTGCATTTAGGACATTGATGAGTTCTAGTACTGAGAGATTTCTTCACTCGATGACCACAACTTGAACAGTCTTGGGATGTATAATTCGGTGTCACGGCAATTACTGTCTTGTCCCAAATGTGGCAAAAATAATCTACCCATTGAGTGAATTGATACCAACTTGCATCAGAGATAGACTTGGCCAGATGATGGTTCTTAACCATGTTTTGTATCTTTAGGTCCTCGTAGACAACCACATCATTAGAGTTGACTACGCACCGGGCTAACTTCACTGCCCAGTCTTTACGCTGTCTAGTCACCTTCAGATGGCACTTCCCCAGTCTCATCCTGGCTTTGTGGTAATTGTTTGATTGAGGTTTTTTACCTTTAACAAACTTTCTTGAGAGTTGTCGCTGTAGTTTCTTGATTCGCTTTTGAGCTTGTCTTAAATACTTGGGATAGATAGCTGCATTGTCGTTTTGGTCTTTGTAGAAATACTTCAGACCCAAATCTATACCTACTACATTCCCTGTATAATTTCCCACTTTTTTACGATTAACATCAAAACAGAATTGAGCATAATAACCATCAGCTCGTCTGACAACTCTGACCCGGTTAACTTTGAGCCTAAATAAGTCCTCTCTGGTTTGATGATTACAGAATAGAGAGAACCTACCTGCTTGAAAACCATCGGTGAAGTTAATAGTTAAACAATCTTGTGATAACTTCCAACCTGTAGTTTTATACTCAACTGAGCGAGAATGTTTTTTGAATTGAGGATAACCTTTGTTTTTGGCTCCCTCTCTACAGCGACGATAGAAGCTAGAGATTGAATTCCAAGCTCTCTGTGCTGATGCTTGACGCGCCATTGAGTTTAATTTTTTGGCAAAAGGAAACTCATCAGCCAGTTCTTTACACAACAGAGACAGACGAGCCTGATTTACATCAGGCTCATCTCACCATAATCTAACTGCTTTATTTCTAATGAATTGAGCAGTTCTTATAGCCTGTTCTAAGGCAAGATATTGTACCTTGGACCCGTTTAATAGCTTGGCTTCTCTAGTAATCATATTTTTATTTTACCATAAATAAATGTAGATAACCAAAAGTTGTGCATTCTTTTTTTGTTGGTCGCAATTCATTAGGGGCTGTGTGCAGAATTTAGTTTCGCACCTTGAAAGCCCCGTCCCAAAAAAAACTAGCGTTATGGTGTGGGCATTCTTGCTCCATTTAGGTAATCATTGGGTATAACTCGTCCTTATGCATGACTTTTTATTCAACTTTTTGAAATTGAAATAAATAAATATAGTATTTTGCTACTGAATATAATTATATCTAGAAGAGATACTCACAACATCAAAACACCAGAAAAATTATCATCCTGTGCAGCACTCCCCCAAAACCCAAAAAAAGTGATGATAGGGAAAATTTTCACTCCATCAACACTATTGCTTATGCAGAAGCGATCACTATATTTACAAATAAAATCATCATTTTCTCAAGCTCCAAAAAAACGGCAAGGCTTTACCCGTTGCTTCCCCAAAAAAATTATGATAATATGTAATTATTGGGTATCCTTCTTCCCTGTGCATGACTTTTTATTCAACGCCAAAAATAGTATTTCACAACGATTTATAGCAGTTTTAAAATAGATAGACTACAGTGCTCAAAGCATTCTCCTACTCCCTATTTTCTAACCTCAAATAATTTTCTAGTCTACTTAAATAAAAACCGCTGCAATAAGTTCTATGAATAATTTTCGTTTTCATCAAGATACCATTACAGAGGTAAAAGAAAGAGCTGACATTTATGATGTTATCTCAGAGCATATTGTATTAAAAAAGCGAGGTAAAGATTATGTAGGATTATGCCCTTTTCATGACGAAAAAACTCCTAGCTTTACTGTTAGTACCAGTAAACAAATGTACTATTGTTTTGGCTGTGGTGCAGGTGGTAATGTTTTGAAATTTATGATGGAAGTTGGTAAGTCTTCTTTTAGCGATGTAGTCTTAGATTTAGCCAGACGTTATCAAATACAAATTAAAACGGAATTACCAGAAAATAGACAAGAGTTTCAACGTCAAATTTCTCTGCGGGAACAACTTTATGAAATTTTGGCAATGGCTAATAGTTTTTATCAACACGCTTTGAGACAATCACAGGGAAAAAATGCTTTAGAGTACTTAAAATTTTCACGTCAAATTACAGAAGAAACTATTCAAAAATTTCAACTGGGTTATGCTCCTAATGGTTGGGAAACTATTTATGGTTATTTGGTGGAACAAAAAGGTTTTCCCGTAGAATTAGTGGAGAAAGCAGGATTAATTTTACCTAGAAAATCAGGTAATAGTTATTATGATAGATTTCGCGATCGCTTGATGATTCCGATTAATGATGTGCAAGGTAGAGTTATTGGTTTTGGTGGGAGAACTCTGAGTGATGAACAACCTAAATATTTAAATTCTCCTGAAACTGAATTATTTGATAAGGGTAAAACTTTATTTTGTTTGGATAAGGCAAAAACTGCTATTTCTAAACAGGATAAAGCTGTGGTTGTGGAAGGATATTTTGATGCAATTGCTCTCCATGCTGCGGGAATTAATAATGTTGTTGCTTCTCTAGGTACAGCATTAAGTTCTATTCAAATTAAACAACTTTTACGTTATACAGAGTCTAAACAAATTATCTTAAATTTTGATGCTGACCGAGCGGGTATTCAAGCTACTGACCGGGCAATTGGAGAAGTAGAAAATCTTGCTTATAGTGGGGACGTTCAACTGCGAATATTGAATATTCCTCATGGGAAAGATGCTGATGAATATTTGCAAAATTATTCTGCTGAAAAGTATCGGGAATTATTAGTTAATTCTCCACTATGGATTGACTGGCAAATTCAAAATATTGCAGTAAATAAAAATTTGGGTTTAGCTGATGAGTATGGTCAAGCAACTCAACAAATAATTAAAATTTTAACGAAAATAACTAACGATAATCAGCTTACTTATTATCTTCAATATTGTGCAGATATTTTGAGTCAGGGAGATTCTCGCAAAGTTTCATTAGTTACTGAAAATTTGTTGAATCAAGTTATTATTCATTGGAAAAAGCTCTTGACTAATAACGAGCTTTTATCTGCACCATTGCTAGTAGCAAAACAGTTAAAATATTATCGACAAAATAGTAGAATTTCTACTAAAGCGAAAAATAAGACTTCACAAAAAGTTTTATCTCCATCTACAGAACGTAGTTTATTAGAAGAAGCAGAATATTTATTATTGCGTATTTATTTACATTGCCCTAAATATCGTCAAGATGTGAAAGATGCAATGGAGGCTAGAGATTTACAGTTTAGTTTGTCTCACAATCGATTTTTGTGGCAGCAAATTATTTATGTAGAAAATATGTCTGAATATCAAATTACTGACTCAGATGATTTAATTTCAAAATTACAAGATAGTTGTTTAGAAGTTCCAGATCAACTATCAGAAGTAGAACATCTTTTTCATTTAGATGAAAAGACAAAGAAAAATCTTCTTAGAGCACCTTTAGAAATTCGTTCTACTATAGCAACTATAGAATTAGTTATGTGTAAAAAACGTCGTACTGCTGTTTTAAGTATGTGGCAAAAGACTGATTTATCCACTGATTCGGAATTGGCTAAAAAGTATCAAGAAAAATTCTATTCAGAATCAGAGTGGATTCAGGAATTGGAGAGATTAAGAAGCACCACTATATATGATTTAATACAAGTACCTCTAGGGGAATTAAATAAATAAACAATTCCTTGTTTTTATATACAGCAATTCTAAATAGTTTGTGACAAATCAAAAAGTAGATAAAAAAACTGAAACTCCCTCCTGTTGCCAGATGAGCTGTTGCCTGTTGTCTAAAAGCAGTAAGATTTTTATACACAAATAAAATAGGGTTGCTATATCCTGATATTTTTTACAAATCATTTAGAATTATCATAGTTATACCAATTTGATAAGTGTTTGTTACAAATAGTAGAAGTAAGGAAGAAGGATAAAATTTTGAAAAAAAGGTAAAAACAATAGAAATAACTATCTAAAGTGAACGGAAACCACTATTTTTAAGCATATCTGATTGAGAGGCACTTTTCATAGCATTCTTTTTTCACGCTTGGTATTATAATAATTTATTTATTTTATAGCAATTGAAAGGTAAGCATTTCCTGCGGACTGCTACGTAAACAGCTATTAGCTTTTAGCAGTAAGCTCTCATGAGGGGATTTTAATGAATATAGATTTTATACCAAACCAAATTGAAATGAAACTGCATAGAATAATATTTCAAGCATAATTAACCGCAGGTAAGCGTAGATAAAGATAGATCGATTTAATGAATTTCATTATTCTATACAACCTAAGCATTCAGTTAAGTAGGATGTTGCAAAAAAACAGAAGTATAGCAATGTGCGCTGGCATATTTACAAATTGCAGGAAGTGTCCAATAGCTAAAAGTCTTATATGATAAGCTTTTTATTCCCCCTGTTGCCTGTTGCCTATTGCCTGTTGCCTGCGCGCAGCGCTATATCTAACAAAAAGTAAACTTGCCCAACACACTCTTCCCTTCTGCCCTCAGCATAAGTGCCTTTACATAACGATAATTTTAAACACCGACCTACTTAGCTCGTATTCAGCTATCAGCTTTTGAAAGAAAGAATCAAACAATGACCAAGGGTAGCTCAAAGGACTATTTCATTTCCTGCGGAATGCTGCGCAAACACATTTTACTCCTTAAATACTGGAGTTTAGACTAAATTTTGGGGTCTTCAGATAATTTGCTCAGAAGCAATGAAGACTTGACACTCAGAACCCTTGGAAAATATCAGGGGTGCAGATGTTTTCAATGAATAATGATTATTGTTCTTTTTTGGCGAGGCAAGGGTGAAGCTGACATTATTCAAACTATTCAAAAAGTCTTTCCAGGGCACAATTAATATCATGTCCGGTTGAATACTTATTATTAAAATAGTAGGGGAGTGGGGAGTAAGGGAGTAGGGAAAATAGAAAGATTTATTGTTTAAGCACTTATGATCAGTTTTTTCCAGATCGCTCTTATCCGGACATGATATAACCCATAGCACAAGCTGTGGATAATTGACTGAAAAGTCTTTGCAATGCTGCAATGCGAAATAGTTTCAGTCTTGTTGGCCTATCTGACTATTCTCCCTCGGCAAGTTTCCGGCCTGCCTTAATTAGTCTAAACTCCAGTAAATAGAGCTTGCTGATTAAATATCAAAGCATTTATAGACAAAGGTTTTAGCATTTTTAGGTCTAAAAAAGTGCGCAAGTTTTCAGTCTAAAATACTCAAAAAGGAGCGCATTTTGGGAGGATTATGGCAGAACAATCAAGGTACTATTCTTCTGACTATTTCTTCTATAATTCCCATTCCTCCTGACTTCACCGATTCAACGATTCTGCCTCCTACCCTTACCAAAAAACTTTATGAGCGCAAACCCTAAATACTAATTCCTTCTTCCAAGATAATGACTTAATCACTCATAGCTGATGGCCGAATGCTTACATTGAAGGAAAAAGTACGGACATATTAAAAGCTAATATCAAATGTTTTAATTCATTTTAATAAGCACCTACGCAGAGCGACAGACTTGCTATCAATATACATCAAAATTGACCGTTCAGCAAAAACCCTGTATTTATTACATATCAATACTTGTAGCGTTTATTAAAAGATTGCTTATACAGGCACGAAATCGCAATTTTTCCCTAAAATATGGCTTTATGTAGCTCATTTGAACTTTTTTTGTCAAAATTAGTTTAAATTATAAATATGTTAATCAATTAGTTATAAGTTTAATTAATACAAACTAATTTATGTATTCTTATAGGGTTATGGGCAAGGCAAAAGTCAAAAATAATCTATGATTGAGTTCGATCATTTAGAAATGTCCTAAATCTTTGCTTCGATTGCAATAAAACTCAGATAACACAAAATTTTTCCTTCTTCCTTACCTTCATAAATACTAGTTTTGTTGATCGCCAGATTTAGTATTACTCGCACATATTTAAAATAAAGAAGGGAAGATTGAAATAAATGTACTTCACTTTTATTTCTGCTCATTCCCTCTTTACTTATTACGTAACCATTCAGCCATCAGCGACTAGCTTTCAGAAATTAGTAGCTTGAAGATTTGAGTAATTATAGAGCTGTGAGCAACAAGTAGCTAATGTATTTTTTACTTTTAATTCTGTGAAATCTTTCAACTCTGATTCATCCTTCAGGGGCAATTAAGTTAATAGCTGATGCTGATAGCTGACACCTGAATGCTTCTTACCTTATTACCTCAAATCAAGCAAATTAAAATTAATCACAAAAGAGCGTATCTCTTGTGTCATTACCCGTAATAGGATTCGTACCTTGCGCTATTTTACATAACTCCTTTTGAGTATCTTCTCGTAAAAAGGCATCTGTAAAATCTGCTCCATCAATAATTGCACCACGGAATTGAGTATGAAAAGCAAAAGCACCCTCTAAAATAGCATTAGTCAAATTTGCTTTGTTAAAAATCGCGTTATCCAAAGTAGAGTAGCTCAGATTAGCTCCTGCTAAATTCGCTCCTTCTAGATGAGCGCCAAATAAACTAACACCACTTAAATTTGAATTACTGAAGTCACTTTTACGCAGAATTGATTTTGTAAATGAATCATCAGTTAAATCTCGACCAGAAAAATCAACACCTACTAAAATTTGCTTGTTATACTCATCAGCTAGAGTGGGTGTCAGGTTAGTAAATGTTAAGGCAGTTATTGCCCCAATAGTAATGAGATATACTATTAGTGAAAAGACGAAGTTGACTAAAATTTGGGAAGTTTTTTGTTGTCTAAAATTCATACTACTTCTGTCTAAATTACTCCAGGCAGTTCATAACCATCATAAGAAGAATAAACCAAAATGAGCTTTTATTCATCTGGGCAATCTGCTTCTTCCTCAAAAATTGATACAGGTCTGTTGGGAGAAAATTTAGTGACAAAATGGTTAACTCAAGAAGGTTGGCAAATACTCCATCGACGGTGGCAATGTCGCTGGGGAGAGTTAGATATTATTGCCCTAAAAACTTTTCCTTTGGAAGATAAACCAGCTCAAAAATTTCCAATTCTAGCTTTTGTAGAGGTAAAAACTCGTAGTCGGGGTAACTGGGATAAAAATGGTTTACTAGCAGTTACAGAAACAAAACAAGCTAAGTTGTGGCAAACCGCAGAAATATTTTTGAGCGATCGCCCAGAATTAGCAGATTGTTCTTGTAGATTTGATGTAGCTTTAGTCAAGTGTAATTATACTCAAAAAGATTATCCTCAATCTAAATTTTTATCATTAGAGGAGCAACTATCTAAGTTAACTATTAAAGTCGGATATTCTGTAAAATTAGCAGGTTATCAACTTGTGTTGCAAAATTATATTCCTTCTGCCTTTATTTCTACGTCTTATCTGGACTAAGTTTATTTTAAATGGCGTTGTTGAATAGTTTTTGAATAACAGTATGATTTTTAGTAGTGAGTAGAGTTATAGTTAATAAATTCTGTGACTAATTTTTATCCAAGAGTTAAAACCTACATTCCGCACGACAAAATGTAATATAAAGACAAGTAGTCAATAGTCAGTAGCCAGTAGTCAGTAGAAAATGATGTGCAGCTTATGTCTGGGTTTATCTTGTATTTATACTTAATATTTTCCTGAAATTTTGACTCCTGAAAAAGGTCAATGACAATGATTTATATAGTATAAATACTTAACCAAGTTATCATTATTCATACTACTTTTAATGCTACGCTCTTGACGTGCGGAATGTGAGTTAAAGCCGCCTATTGCAGGATGGCGGAAATAACTAACCAGTTACGAAATCCTGAAACAATTACAAATCAAAAATGATTGACTTGTAACTTTTGAATTTTAACTTCCGCGTAGTCGCACTAGTCTCTTCTTTATTTTGATATGTTTGTAGGCTAGAATGAGAGGCAACATAAATCCAAATTACTTCTACTTCTTACGTTTACAAGCCTCTAAAATGTAGAATGCTATGCAAATGAGTAAAGTAATTAAAATTATAAAGAATAAATTAAATGTGTTTTACTCCTGTTGTACCCGTACTAACATCATTATTATACAGGTACAAATTAAAGACTAAGAGTAAAACTATAAGTTCAACCTAAAGTTTCGGGACAATACCCTAAACCCTTGACAAATTGGGTACGAAATGCCTCTATTTCCTCTCGATTTGGTTGGCCATGAGATACTACTGCTACCTGATAGCGTCTCATGACACTCAAAGGTGATTGTCCAGTCTCCAGACCCCACAACGCCATTCTAATACGGATATCAGGCTCATAAGGTATTCCTAATTCATTCATGAAAGCCCGAAAATCTCCATGTTTTTCAGGACTTAAGTAGTGACTCATTTTAATTTTTACTACCCAACCATCAATTTGATGAATCACAGTCATAAATTGAAGCGGTAGTTGATGAGTAATGCATAGATATTCAACTACTCTCAGACAGAGGCTAGTATTTGCTATAAAGTAAAGGTATTCCATCTCAATCTAACTATTACCGCTGAAAACTACTGCTTTTCCCTCGGTTTAACCTCTAAATCTTTTGCTACTACAGAGGAAAAATTCAAAGGTAATGAAAAACGGTTGTAGGGAGCGGGGCGGATGTTGCCGCTTCCCAGTTAATAAACTAGGTGTATGTTCTAGAATGTCTAGAGTTTTGAGCTAGACTCTCGATCTGTTATTTTTCACTACAGATATATCTTGCTCTACACTCTGAAAATTAATTCTGTACTTATATACTCTATATTTTCTCTTAATGTGTAGCATATCACTAGGGGAAAAGTACCCTAATTTATCTGGGGGATTTTACCCAATGATGAGTTATATAATTAGTAATATGACTGAGGTTGATTGGTCTATTGATGCTTATGACTATGAACTGCCCCAAGAGCTAATTGCTCAAAACCCTGTCGTCCCCAGGGATAGTTCTAGTTTAATGGTTGTAGATTCACTTACACATCATAATTGTACTTTTAGAGATTTACCAGATTTACTCCTACCAGGAGACCTACTGGTTTTGAATAATACTCGTGTTATTCCTGGGAGGCTTTATGGCCACAAAACTACTGGCGCTCGGGTAGAAATATTGTTGCTCAAACCGATGGAAAATGATTGTTGGCTGGCTTTAGTCAAACCTGGTAAACGTTTTAGCAATGGTACAACAATTGAATTTGAACCTAATTCATCTTTTGGCGGTGGCTATAAGTTACAGGCAACAGTATTGTCAACAGATAGAGAAACCGGTGGGCGCTTTTTACAATTTAACTTACCTCAAGGAATGTCTTTAATAGAGTTGCTAGACCAATTTGGTCATGTGCCCTTTCCACCTTATGTTACAGACTCACAGGCTTTTACAGAACAATATCAAACTGTATATAGTAAAGTGTCAGGAGCTATCGCTGCCCCTACTGCTGGTTTACATTTTACTGATGAATTACTTGAAAAACTAGAACAAAAAAATATTAGACTAGCTTTCATCACATTACACGTTGGTCTTGGTACATTTCGGCCAGTGGAGACTAAAGACATTACTAATCATGATATGCACGAGGAATGGCTTGAGGTTTCGTCATTAGTTGTAGACAAAATTAATCAAACAAAATCTCAAGGTGGACGTATCATTGCAGTGGGAACAACAGTAGTTAGAGCTCTTGAGGGAGCAGCACTAGCTAATCAGAATAATAATAGTAAAGAACTTTCTCTATTACCATTTTCTGGTTATACCAATATATTTATTTACCCTGGCTACAAGTGGCAAATAGTAGAAGGTCTAATCACTAATTTTCATCTACCACGCTCCAGTTTGCTTATGCTTGTAAGCGCAATGATAGGTAGAGAACGCCTTTTCAGCTTATATCAGGAGGCGATCGCCAAAAAGTATCGCTTTTATTCTTTTGGTGATGCGATGTTAATTTTGCCACCTGCTAGGATCAATTAGTCTAGTGGTTGAAAATATTTCGAGAATTGGACATTCAATCCCCAATTCTCTGATTGATTAATCCTCTTCCTCTTCTTCCTCAGCACTTGGATATACAAAACTGTGGGAACGTTGAGTGAGAACTGATTTCCCTAAAGATAGCGCCTTCTGTGCTTCCAGCCTTGCTTTGCGCTTCCACTGAGCTTTTCGCATATTTGTCTTAGACTTGGAAGTTCTCTTCTTTGGTACAGCCATGAAAATTATTGTATAGATATTTATAGACAGACTACTATAGTACCTTAATTTTAGTAACTATGGAAGACCTCTATAGAACCTATTTGGGCATTGCATAATTGTGGGATGATTTGATAAGAGAGGATCGACTATCATCCCCGTGTCTCCGTGTCTCCGTGTCCCCGTGTCGGTCTCAATCATCCCAGTATTCAGCAACGCCCCTATTTGATACCTATCTATATTGTCTAAGTCATTTGGTATCTTTGCCCGCGATTAAGTTTTTGAGTTACCTAAAAATTCAGGGGAAGATCCATGCTTCTCATTTTATTAAGCTCCTGAAACGGCGTGCCAAAAGATTTTCCGTTGCATCCTCACCAAAATTGTGATATTCTATGGCTTATAAGGTGTCGTTCGCCTATACGCATGACTTTTTATTCAACTAAGTTCTTGGTGAAGCTCCCATCATGGGTATTCAGGAATTTTCCCCATATCCTCATCTTGTCACGCTCCCATAAATGCTTGTTTTTCCCTCATCAAATCTTTCCATCCATCACTCGGTAGTGCATCAAGAAAGTGTGGGAATGATAAGATGAGTATTGTCCCTAAATACT